>JADFZD010000044.1 GCA_015232705.1 Magnetococcales bacterium
CAGACGCATAGCCCCAACAGCAACACGAAAATGATCGTCATGGCGGTCAGGATCGCTCTTCCCTGACGCACATCGCTGACCATGCGTCCGAAGGTGATGCACAGGGCTGCCGGAATCAGGAGAATGGCCAACAGCTCCAGGAAATTCGACAAGGGAGTTGGATTTTCCAGGGGGTGTGCGGAGTTGACGTTGAAGAAGCCACCGCCGTTGGTGCCCAACTGCTTGATGGCTATCTGGGAAGCCGCCGGCCCCAGGGGGATGAGCTGCTCACGGGTGGTTTTCCTTTCCATGACGGCTTGTCCCTGGTCATCCTTGAGAGGTTGACCATCGGAGCCGATGACCGGCTCTTCGTACTCAACCTCTTGCAGAAGCTGTACGGTCTGGTAGGGAGAAAAGCTCTGCACCACCCCCTGACTGCTCAGCACCACGGCCAGTAGCAGACTCAAGGGAAGCAGGATATAGAGGGTGGAACGCACCATATCCACCCAGAAATTGCCGATGCTTTGCATCTCGCGACGCACGAAGCCACGGACCATGGCAACCAGAACGGCCATGCCGGTGGCCGCCGAAACGAAATTCTGCACGGTGAGGGCCATCATCTGGGTCAGATAGGAAAGGGTCGTCTCACCGCCGTAGGCCTGCCAGTTGGTATTACTGGCAAAGCTGACCGCCGTGTTGAAGGCCAGATCCGGGGTAACTCCTGCCATGGCCTGGGGATTGAACGGCAAACTGGCCTGTAGCCGTAGCAGGGCATACACGGCCAGCAAACCCAGAAGGTTAAAGGCCAAAACGGCATGGCCGTAACGGCGCCAGGACATCTCCTCATCGGCGCGGATGCCGCAAAGACGATAGATCCCTCGCTCCAGCATGGCCAGGGGGCGAAGCGGCGCGGAACTGGCAGGCAGCTCATAGACTCTGGCCATGAAGTTCCCAAGGGGCCATGCAAGCAACAGCAAGGCGCCCAGGTAAAACAACAGTTGAACGATGCCGTTGGCGGTCATGGCGTGTTCCTCCCAACAAAGGGGGGATAGTGTGGATCGATGCCGAGCCGCACGGCCAGGGAGCCATCCGGGATGGAGGCTTCGGGCGATGCGACGACATGCCGCCGGACATCGTTCCAGTGGTACGCCTGGGAGGGGTGATGGGGCGTTCCCTCGGTGCGGCTGACGAGGTAGGCCAGCGGCCACGAGAGCAGCATCAGCAAGGCCAGGGCAACGCCATAACAAAACTGTATGGGGTGTTTCATGAGAATTTCTCCGGCGCGAACAGGACAAACACCAGATAGCCGAAAACGGCAACCGTGACCATCAGACCGATCCAATAGAGTGGAATCATGATGGCCTCCTGAGTTTCTCAAACCGGGATACCAGGGCGGCAGTGGCGATGAAAAAGCCCGACGCCAGCAGAAGATACAGTATGTCCATGACAGCTCCTTTCAAATCGGAATGGATGAATGGAGCTGATGATAGGAAAATTGAAATTAAATAGGTAAATAAATTGGCAGATCGCAGATTAAGATATTATCAATAAAAATTATAAAGAAGTTTTACATCTTATTGATACTGACATGCGAGCCATTCTACGATAAGTATTTGTCATCTTAAAATACAGCATGCGCGTCATCCATGACACGCATGCTGTACCGGAAACGCCCCATGTGGCACGTCCTTGTCTAAACCTCTCGACTGGACAAGGTGTCAGGCATGCCCTGTGAGTTCGATGCGGGTTCCCAGATCCGCCACCCGCATCGGAGGAAGATTGAAGAAATCGGTGGCCGATTGCGCATTCCGATAGAGTCCCAAAAACAGCTTGAGCCGCCAGCGGGCCATGCCGGGATGTCCACCCGCCAGAAAATTGGCCTTGCCCAGGAAGAAATAGGTATCTTCCAGATGGATGGGTTCGCCATCCAGCGGAGGACAAAGGCGCAGCAGTTGAGGAACATCCACGGTTTCCATGAATCCATGAACGATGCAGACCCGATAAAAACCGTTGAACAAAGGCTCCATGCAGATGCGTTGCTCCTCGGCCATATAGGGGAGGGATTCGGTCCGGATACTCAAGAAAACCACCCGTTCGTGCAGGGTCATGGTATGTTTCAGGAGTTCCACCAGGGCCGGCGGGGCCAAATCGGGATTCTGGGTCATGAAAATCGCGGTCCCCGGAACCCGGTTGACCCGCTCATCCGACAATTGACGCAGAAAAGGTTGCAGCGGAATCTCCGCCTTGTGGATGGCGGCGCGCACCAGATCCTGCCCCTTGCGCCAGGTGGACATCAGGAAAAAGATGCACGCGCCGAGAATGATCGGGAACCAGCCGCCATCCATGAACTTGAGGGCGTTGGCCCCGAAAAAGCCCAGATCCACGACCAAAAAAAGCAGCAACAACGGCGTGGAGAGCCAAAGGCTCCAAGAGAAGAGTTTGCGCAGCACGATGCCGAAGGACAACAGCGTCACCGCGATCATGGTGCCCGTCACCGCGATGCCATAGGCTGCCGCCAGATTGGAGGAGCTTTTGAAGCCCAATACCAGGGCGATCACAGCCACGAGCAGCAACCAGTTGGTCAGTGGCACATAGATCTGTCCATACTCCGATGACGAGGTGTGGATCACCCGCAAACGCGGCAGATAGCCGAGTTGCATGGCTTGACGGGTCGCGGAGAAGGCCCCGGAAATCACGGCCTGCGAAGCGATGATCGTCGCCGAGGTGGCCAGAGCCACCATGGGCAACATCGCCCATTCCGGTACGCTCAGATAGAACGGGTTCTTGACAGCCGCAGGATCCCCGAGGATCAACGCACCCTGACCGAGATAGTTCAACATCAGCGACGGAAACACGAAGCCTGCCCAGGACCAGTTGATGGCCGGTCTGCCGAAATGGCCCATATCCGCATACAGCGCCTCGGCTCCGGTGACCGCCAGAAAGACCGAACCGAGCACGATGAAGGTGTTGCCGTCACTTGATCCGAACAGAAAGCGAATGCCATGGATCGGATTCAAGGCTGCCAGAATTTCCGGATGTTTGGCGATCTCCTTGATCCCCACCACCGCGATGGCCAGAAACCATAAAAAGCAGATCGGTCCGAACAGCCGTCCGATTTGAGCGGTTCCCTTGTATTGAAACAGAAACAGCAGCAGGATCACCCCCAGGGTGATGGGAATGATGTAGGGCTGAAAGGCTGGTGTGATCACCTCCAACCCCTCCACGGCAGAGAGCACGGAGATGGCAGGGGTGATCACCCCATCGCCGAAAAAGAGCGATACGCCGATCATGCCGATGATCATGATCACCTTCTGCGAACGGGGATGACCCTGCATGAATTTCCGTGCCAGAGCCACCAACACCAGATTGCCACCCTCACCCTGATGGTCGGCGCGCATGATGAAGAATTGATATTTGATCGTCAGGACAATCAACAGGGTCCAGAAGATCAACGAAATAATCCCTAAAACATTCTCCGGTGTGGGTATTGCCGAATGTTCTCCTCCCAATGCCTCCTTGACCGCGTATAACGGACTGGTGCCGATGTCACCGAATACGACACCGATGGCCCCGATCATCAACGTGATCAGGGAACTTCGTTGCGGATGATGCGCACTCTGACTCATGAATCTCTCCTTGCGTGGCAAAACGACTTTCAGCGCTCTTTGTCCAGGTGTTTGCCCGCTTCGGTACACTCCTGCCGTGTGCCTGGCGTGTCAGCAAACCCTCAATTTTTGCCCGAGTGTAGAGATGAAAAAATAAAAACAGGGAATAATGTCCAACCGGAACCATTAAAATATAATTAATAAATTTGCGTTTATTCGCATAAACGGGCAATATCATCCTAGATCCGGCAGTTGCGGGTGATTGCATGAGCTAACATAATGGTTCATTTGGTGAATTGTAAGAAACCGAAGTTACCTTATTGACAATGAGGCTCTCTTACGATTTACCTGATGGATCAATAGGTTGCCGCAGGTGATTGCCCGCAACTACCGGATCTAGGATCATACCCTACCCGCCCGCTACGGGCAATGTCATGGACAGACAGACGGATGGACAAACGGATGGGATTGCAACCTGGCAGGTCAATCGACATGATGTGATGTTTCGAAAAACAGATAAAATTAATGATGCAAAAAATTAAAATAATATACAGACCTAAAAGATAACCCTTAACTCACACCGGGGTGACAATCGCCCACGCGCTTCCTGGTCTCAGCCATTACCCAGACTCATTCCCCGACTTCCCGGAACGCAACACCCCCTGAATCACCAACCCGGCCAATGTCATGCCAAACAAAGCCGGCAGATAACTGATCGTCCCGTTGACCGCACGCGGACGCCCGGTCGGGGTCGGCTCTGGCGGCAGAGGCGCGGCAGGCGACTCGGTGGACCAGACCGCCACAATCCCCCGCCCCTGCCCTCGCCGATGCAAACGCCGCCGCACCTCGCGCGCCAATGGACAGATCGATGAATCCATCAGATCGCCCACCTCCAACCGGGTGGGATCCAACCGCCCGCCCGCCCCCATGCTGCTCACCACACGAATCCCGCGCTCACGCGCGGCGATCAACAACCCCACCTTGGAGTTCAGGCTGTCGATGGCATCGATCAACCAGTCGGGTCGATCGGTATCCAACAACTCTGGAATGGTCGAAGCCGTGATGAAACGATCGATCAGGGTCAACCGACAGGCCGGATGGATCGAAGCGATCCGCCGCCCCAGCACCTCGACCTTTTTCTGCCCCATGGTGTCGAGCGTGCTCGGCAATTGCCGGTTCAGATCGGTCGGAGCCACGATGTCATGATCCACCAGCGTCAGGCGACCAATCCCGGCCCGAGCCAGTGCCTCGGCGGCAAACCCTCCCACCCCGCCCACCCCGGCCAGTAACACATGCGCCCCACCCAAGCGTGCCAACCCCTCATCCTTGACCAGGATCGCCGTGCGCGTATGCAAACCTGCTTCCATGAGCCTCACTCCTGCCAGTTCAAAACCCGGCGCGCGTTGCGCGTCGTCGCCAGAATCAGATCCGCCACCTCCACGCCGCGCAACGCGGCCAAGGTCGCCACCACCTCGCCCAGACAGGCCGGTTCGTTGCGCTCCCCAATCCGTCCCAGCGGCGGAAGATCCGGGGCGTCGCTCTCCAAAACCAACGACGCCGCATCCACACGGGCCGCCACCTGACGCACCCGTGTGGCCTGTCCGCGAGTCACCACACCCCCAATCCCCACACAAAAACCAAGCCGAATATAGGCTCTGGCCTGCTCCAGGCTGCCAGAAAAGGCATGCACAATCCCGCCGCACGGGAATTTCACCTGACGCAACAACGCCAATACCGGCTCATGGGCACGACGCACATGCAGCAAGACCGGAAGATGAAACGCCTTGGCCAGACGCAACTGCCCCTCGAACAACCGCGCCTGGACCTCAAAGCTCTCCGAGGAGACCATATAATCCAAACCGATCTCACCCACAGCCACGGGGGCGTGCCAGCGCACCCACCCTTCGAGCTGCGCCAAGGCATCCTCGGGATGCTCCCCCCAAAAAACCGGATGCAGCCCGAAGGCAATGCGACACCCCTCCCCGCGCAGGGCCAGAATCCGTCCAAAAGAGTCCAGACGCACCCCGGGGATCACCAGGCCACGCACACCCACGTCACGTGCCCGCGCCCAGACCGCCTCGCGATCCCCATCGAACACCGGAAAATCCAAATGGCAGTGGGTATCAATCATCCACGCTCACCCATGCGACCTCTTTAGGACGTGTTGATATTGAAGGTAGCGCCTTCAACAAGGCGCAACGACCCGAGCGGCGCAGCATCCAAAGGTGAGTATGAGAGTCGCGAAGGGGCGTCGCAACGCCGTATCACGGCCGCTGACGCAACAGGTCAACACGCCCAGACAGACTCTTTGGAAAAGCGCAACAGCCCAACCCTCGCCGCCGCCATGCCGCCCCCCTCAATCGCCCTCACCCGGTTGGCCGATGCGCGCCTCCACATAGGCAAGCCCCACTTCGTCCAACTCGGCCCTCGCCAAAGCCATCGCCTGGGAGACATCCTCCCGGAACGACTCGGGCACCCCTGGTTCCGCACGCGCCAGCCAGATCAACGCCCGCACCGGATCGCGTGGCACCCCCAATCCCTCGTAATAAAGCGCCCCCAGACAGTGGGCGGAACGGGCATCGCCCGACAACGCCGCGCGCCGGAAATAGGCGCCCGCCTTTTCCGGATCCTTGGCCACGCCCACGCCACGCAAGTAGAGCGTTCCGAGATTGTGCATCGACAGGATCTCCCCGCCCTCGGCGGCCCTGGTGAACCAGAAAACCGCCCTGGACGGATCGCGTTCCACACCCAGCCCTTTCAGATACATGGCGCCCAGATTATGCTGCGCCTTGACATTCCCTCCCTCGGCCAAGGCAAACAGCACTTCGAGATAGCGTTGCGGATCGATTTGTTCACCCGATGGCATCATCCAGAGCACTCCTTTTCCAGCATTTGCCCATTATTTACTCAATCAGGACGGCAGCTCACCAAAAACCATACAATCTACCGTTCATGATTGTACAAAAAATCGCCAAACGACCAGGCAATCCAAACACACGATACCGACAAGCAGAGCCATTTCAAGGACAAACCCGACTGGCTCAGCTTTTGCTTGTAAATAATTCTGTTACAAATACCCTTGATCCCATCATGGAAGAGAACCGTGTTCACCAACGCCACACCCCACGTTGCCACAGAGCCAACAAACGAAGCCTCCACCATGTGCCGCACACGACGACACAGGGAGTGTGCCACGCCCCACCACGTCGTCCCCAAGACGCACGCCGTGGAACGGTTTCTCGGCCACACCCTGAGCAGCTCCTTCCAACCGATTTTCGGTCTGGCGCATCGCGGTGTCATCGGACACGAGGCCCTGTTGCGCGTCCACGACGAAGCAGGCCGCCCGGTATCACCCCTGACATTCTTTCATGGGGAACGCCACACCGAGAATCTGCTCTATTCCGACTGGTTGAGCCGTTGCCTGCATCTGCGCAACTTCGTGCGCCAAACCAATGGCAAGGATGGCTGGTTGTTCCTGAACTTCCATCCCAACGTGAATCGAACCGGTCACAGTCGTCAATTCCGCTTCACCGAGGAGTTATTGCGCATCCATGGCATCGAACCCAAACGGGTGGTGGTGGAGATCCTCGAACAGGGATTCCACGACGAATCCCGCATCGTCGATATCGTCGATCACTACCGCTCCCTGGGCTGCCTGATCGCGGTGGACGACTTTGGCGCAGGCGAGGCCAATTTCGATCGGATCTGGAAACTCAAGGCCGATATCGTCAAACTGGATCGCTCGCTGATCGTCCAGGCCGCCCGCGACAATCGGGCACGCGCCTTTCTCTCCAGCATATCGGGCATGCTCCATCAGGCCGGCAAGCTGGTCCTGTTGGAAGGCATCGAAACCGAAGAACAGACCCTGATCGCCATGGACGCGGATGTCGATTTCGTGCAAGGGTATCATCTGGCGCGCCCAACCCCAAATCTCACACCGACACGCGCCGCCGAACCTCTGCTCGCGCTGCTCTCCGGACGCCTGCTGGATCGGGAACGGGAAAACGCCCACCATCAGACTCGGGAACTCAACAAACGGATCCACGATTTTCTGGCCCTGATCAAAAAGAGGGTAAACCGCAAAAAACCGGTACAACACGCCAAACGATTTGAAAAATATCTGCACAATCCTGGCGTGCGACGCTGCTTCGTGCTTGACGAGAACGGCATCCAACTCGGCAGCAACCTCGAAGGATGCTTCAACGTCGAACCCTCCCGACGGCCACTCTCCCCCTTGACCGACGCCCGAGGGGCCGATTGGTCACGTCGCGATTACTTCCGCCGGGCCATGCGCTACTTCGGCCAGGTCCAGGTGACCGGACCCTACTTCTCGCTGCCCGATGCCCAGGATTGCGTCACCCTCTCCATGGCGGTGCGCCACAAAAACGGTCAGGTTCGGGTCTATTGCTGCGATCTGGCCTGGGAGCGCGCCGTGCGCCCCCAACTGCTGATCCACTCCCACGCCGGCTGATATCCATCCGTCTTGGTCACGACATCGATCGCTCATCTCCTGGGAGAGGGATCGATGCCCGATCACCCGCGCCATGGCCTCGATGCCAAACCGCTCAAGGGGCAAAAGGGGCGATGGCCACCTTGGGGGTACGCCCCAGCATCAGATCGCGGATCACTTCGGCGGTGATCGGAGTCAGCAGGATGCCATTGCGATAGTGACCCGCAGCCACAAACAGCCCTGCCACCGATGTGGCGCCCAACAACGGAAGATTATCCGCCGTGGCCGGACGCAGACCGGACCAGGAGTTGCTGTAACGGGCATTGGCCAGTCCAGGCACCATCTCGATGGCCATTCCCGAAACCCGATGCAATCCACCCAGGGTCACAGCCTTGTCGAAACCTCGATCCTCCAGGGTGGAGCCCATCAACACCCGACCATCGGCGCGCGGCACCACATACCCCTTGTAACCATACACCACATGCCGGAAACGGGGAGGACGGCTCTCCACCTGGATGATCTGACCGGCCACGGGACGAATCGAGGTGCGCAACGCCGGCATGCCGGCAATCTCCGAACTCCAGGCCCCCCCGGCCACCACCACCCGCCCGGCGGCGATAAACCCGCCATCGGTCTCCACGCCGACCACACCTCCATCGACAACCCGAATGGCGCGAACCCGCTCTCCGGAGCGGAAGGTCACCCCCAACCGCGCGGCAGCAGAGGCCAATGCCGCAGACAAGGCCACCGGATCGACCCAGTGATCATCCGGAAAATGCAGCGCCCCCACCATGCGATCGGTCAGGGCCGACTCAAGCTCCCGCGCCTGATCCCGATCCAGGATCTCGACCCGCAAACCCCGATCAAGCATCCACTCGGCCCGCGCGGCAGAGAGTCGTCCCTCTGCCGGGTCCAAGGCCACCTCCAGCACCCCGGCATCCTCGTAACCGACCGCAACGCCGCTCAAGGCGGTCAACTCGCGCGCATAGTCGCGAAAACGGGTTCGACTGGCCAGGCACAGTTCGAAAAACGGACCCGGAGCAGCCACCTCGGATTGCGCCCCCAGAATTCCGGCTGCCGCCGCCGATGACTCTGCCCCAGGTATGGATTTCTCCAGGAGGGTGACGCCAAAACCCGCTTCGGCCAACCGATGGGCACAGGCGCACCCCATCACTCCCGCCCCGATGATCACCACCTGATCCATGCCGACCTCCCTGGCCTTGCAGGCCCACAGAACTTCATACTTTATCCCATTTCCAGCATGTCATTTGAAGTCCATGCCGTGATGCCCGCACAAGCGGGAATCCAGGATTCAACGCCTCGCCATTTGGATTCCGACAGACACGGAAAGGAGATTCAAATCCAACCTTGATCGTTTGACTGAGTTGTTTGGTCCCTCTGCGGTCCGAATGCTTTCATGTCCGTCAGGAAGGGCATTTGGAAGCTGCCATCAAAACGCTGGATTCCCGATTGCGCGGGAATGACATTTCGATTCCAAGAGAGCGCACCATGCAAAATGGTTTCAGTTCAAGGATTGACAAAGCAGTCCGTCCGCTTCCAGTCCGTTTGGCAATGGCCAACAGGAGGCTCACCCCCGCTCGCCGGCGGCCCCATCTTCCATCCGCCGCGCCAACGACACAACCCGCGCCTTGCGTGCCGGATCGTAATGACGCCACTTCTCCTCGGGCAACTGATCGGGAGCCACAGGCTCGAAACCATGCTGACCAAAAAACGCCATGGCGCGCGGAT
>JADFZD010000045.1 GCA_015232705.1 Magnetococcales bacterium
GTTTTTTGGAAACGACTCCCACATCTTGCACGCGGCCTGTTGGAAAACGACCTATCCCGTGATGGGTGCGGTTTAAGGCGTGTTGACAAGAGATTTTTTCACGATTTTGGTGAAAAGAATGTCTTGTCAACCTTGGCTTCGGGATTGCTTTGCGTTTTGGGCAAAACAATCCCGCGAACATGGCCAGAAGAATCAGTCCACCGAAGGTG
Source organism: Magnetococcales bacterium (assembly GCA_015232705.1). Lineage (GTDB taxonomy): Bacteria > Pseudomonadota > Magnetococcia > Magnetococcales > Magnetaquicoccaceae > Magnetaquiglobus. Next base: position 210 of record JADFZD010000045.1, read on the forward strand.
ACAGATCCCTTCTCAGACCATGTGCCAGGAGTCGTTACCAAAAGGCGGCGGAAACGACTCCTGGCAAAAGAGGCAACGCGTGAAAAGCGCGCGAAAGGCAAAGTCACAAAGGAAAGTCCCAAGGGCTTTGCCCTTGAATCCCACCAGGGGCCAATGACTCCTGGACCCCGGTCACGATCACGGGTCCTGTAGCGTGACTGTTTTGGATCCTTATGAGATATCAAAAATAACCGGATGATGAAGGCCCACTTTTTTGGCATGCCGCTTCTTGTGCTCGATCTGATGTTCGGCATGCTGTTTCTACTGCTGATTCTGATCATCGCCCTGCCCCAACCGCGTCCACCCGAGCCGCCGGAGGCCGAGGCGCGCCGTTTGCGTGCCGAGAATACCGAACTCTCAGCGCGGCTTCTGGCACAAGAGGGAAACATTCCCAACGCCAATCCGGCGACCTCTGCCGGGCGTGAGGGTGGACGTTCGCCACTTCCTGCCCCATCGGCGGCGGCGGAGGCCTCGGGACTGACCCTGTTGCGGGCTGAGGTGGCGGAACTGACCGCCCGGAATGAGAGTCTGCAACACGCTCTTGCGGCGCGCGACGCCGGAAAGTCGGTCGGCGGCAAGCCTGCCGCCACAGAATCCACAGGGGAGCAGGACCCACACATGAAACCGGTGGAAAATCAAGTATCCGCCAAGGAAAAGGAGAGTCTGCTTGCCGGACGCGAGGCGCGGATCAAGCAGTTGCAGACCGAAGTGTTTCGACTGTTCACCCTGGTCGAGGATAGTTCACGCGAGGCCGGAGAGGCGCGTCAGGCGCGCGTGACGCTCGAAGCGCAACTCAAGCAGCGTGAAGCGCGTCTGGCAGAACTGAACCAGGAGATCGATGCCATGGCTGCACGCACGCCGGGTTTGGCGCAGAGCCAGACATTTTTCGACTCGGAGTCACGACCGATCTCAACCAACAGCTCGCCCCAGGCGGCAGTCACTGCCGCACCCCCTCCCAAACCCGGCGGAAACCCGCACTCCGACGCCACCAGACCGGCTGCGCGTCGTTTTGAAGGCAGTGCACCCCCTCCTCCCGTTGCGAAGCAGCCATGAAGAATCCGTTGCGTTTTTTGGGCTCCAAGGAGATGAGCCGCCAGGCCCATCAGGTCGGACGTCACCTGGACGAGCTGTTCCATTTGACCATGGATCGTACCGTGCGGTTGGCAGTCACCGGATTGAATCAAAGTGGCAAGACTGTCTTTACCACCACTCTGATCCACCATCTGCTGCACGCCCTGGAAGGGGCCAATCTGCCAAATCTGAAAGCGGCGAACGAAAACCGTCTGCTCGGCACGCGGGTGATGCTGCAACCGGATCTGGATGTACCCGCCTTCACCTACGATCGCTACATACGCGCGCTCCTGGGCGTCAAACCCGTTTGGCCGGTCCCCACCGACGCCCTGAGCGAAATCCGCCTGGCGATCCGTTTCAAGCCGTCGGGCCTCATGAGCCGTCGCCTGACCTCCTCGGCCACGCTGTATGTGGATATCATCGACTATCCCGGCGAATGGCTGATCGATCTGCCGATGCTGCAACTGTCGTTCGAGAGCTGGTCCGAGCAGACCCTGCGCCACTGCGATGAGGAGCCGCGCCATTCGCTGTCGGCGCAGTGGCGCGACTACATCTTCCGGTTGGATCCCACGGCCCAGGCCACGGATGAGACCTTGCGCGAATCGGCGCGGCTGTATACCGATTTTCTGCTGGCCTGCAAGAGCTCCAAGGTGGGCCTGAGCTTTCTGCAACCCGGACGTTTCACCATTCCTGGGGAACTCAAAGGTGCGCCACTGCTGACCTTCTCGCCCCTGCCCCCCCCTGGAGCCGCCGGCGTGATTCCCGGTTCGCTGCGCGAGGAGATGGCCCGACGTTTCGAATCCTATCAACGTCTGGTGGCCGAAGGGTTTTTGAAGCGCCATTTTTCCCGGTTTGACAGGCAGATCGTGCTGTTGGACCTGCTGGGCGCCCTCAACCGCGGACCGGGCGCCTTTGCCGACATGCGCGCCGCCCTGGAGGCAATCCTGGGGCATTTCCGCCATGGTCCGTCGAGTCTGTTGAACCGGCTGTTCAATCCCCGCATCGATCGTCTGCTGTTTGCCGCCACCAAGGCCGACTACGTGGCCGCGGACCAGCACCCCAACCTGGAACGTCTGTTGCGACGTCTGGTGGCACGCTCGGCCAACGATGCGTCGTTTCAGGGGGTGGAGATCCAAACCCAGCCATTGGCCTCGTTGCGCTGTACCCGCACCGTGATGCGCGAGCATCAGGGGCGTCGTCTGTCGTTCGTGCAGGGAACGCCGCGTGGACGCGAACGGGAGACCCTGCTGTTCCCCGGCGAAATTCCTGAAAATCTCCCCGAAGCCGAGGAGTGGGATACCCACCGTTTTCATTTCATGGAGTTCGAGCCGCGCCGTCCGCCGGATGCCGAGGGGGCGGCCCCGCCGCACATCCGTCTGGATCAAGCGTTGGAGTTTCTGTTGGGGGATAAGCTGCGATGAAAAGCCGCCCGACCTGGACCGCACCGGTAGAACTCTCGCTGGATACGTCCATCGCCGATCCGCTGCACACCAACCCCGGCTTTCAGATGCCGACCGAGGCCGAACCGCATCCTGAGGAAAATCCGGGCCAAGGTTTTTCCGATCCGCTGTCATCGCCGATCGATCTGGAGCGCTGTTCGGGTGCGGGAAAACGCTGGCGCTGGTTCTTCTGGTCGTTCTTTGGTCTCCTGGCCAGCATTCTCATCGAAGAGAGCCTGATGTTCCTGGTGAATCAGTTCCGGCTCCATCTGGCCCTGGGGGTATTCTTCTCGGGGCTGGTGGGCATCCTGGTCTATCTTCTGCTCTCCGCGCTGCTGCGTGAATTGCGCGGTCTCAAGGCGATCCGCGTTCAGGATGGACAACGCAGCGAGGCCGCACGATTGATGGCCGAGGATGGCTTCGGCAATGCCCAACCCTTGCTGCGCCAACTGGTCGATCAGCACGCCAACCGTCTGGAACTGCGCGACGCCTTGGAGGAGTTCCGTGCCTTGAACCAGGCCCACCTGGGAGATCGGGAGGCGTTGGCGCTCTTTTCCCAGCGAGCGCTCAAACCCCTGGACGAGGCCGCCTTGCGGATCATCGGACGGCATGCCGCTTCGGCAGCCTTTCTGGCGGTGCTCAGTCCCCTGGCGCTGCTGGATGCCCTGCTCTTCTTGTGGCGCAACGCCCGGATGATGCGCGAGATTGCCCAGGTGTACGGCTTGCGTCCCGGCCCGGCGGGAACCTTTTTGTTGATGCGTCATGTGGCCGAAGGGATGCTGGCTGCCGGGTCTGGAGATGTACTGGCCAAATCGGCTACCGAAGCGCTGGGGGATTCGCTGGCGGGCGCGGCTCTGGCCGGTGTCGGTCAGGCGGCGACCAATGCCCTGTTCACCGCACGTGTGGGGTTGCGCTGTTTGCGGCTCTGCCGACCGATACCCTTTCCGAAGACCGATGAACCGGGTCTGGGCCAGATCCGGCGGGAACTCAAAGCCGCTCTGACTGCCCCAAAAGGGTGATACCCATGGCGCAGTGAGGCAACCCTGTTCCTTGAACAGGTTCGTCGTCGGTCACGATTCAAGTACCCTGCCATTGCAGGGTCCCTGAATCGTGACCAATAACCTTGCAATCCAGATTCACCTTTTCGAAAAGTGGAGTTCAGCAATGAAAAAATGGTCCGTGATTTCACTGATGTTTGGCGCATCCCTGTTTGTCGTGCAACCGGTGCATGCCAAAAAGCAGAGTCAGGACTCCGGCAACATCGATTTTGGCTCCTACACCTGTGGTCAGTTTCTCAAGGAGGCTGCGAATGGCAATGAGGAGGATATTGGCGTGGTGTTGATGTGGCTCGATGGTTATCTGAGCGGCGTGTCCGGGGACACGGTGTGGAGGCCGAGCGATTTCACCCGTTTCTCCGAGCGTCTGGCCAACCACTGCGCCTCGCACCCGAGCGTCAATCTGCTGGAAGCGGCCAAGAGCAAGGGCATTCAGCACTGACGTGGGATGCGTGGTGTTTTTTTTCACAAGGGCTGTGCAAGCAGCGAGCTTCGTTTCAAAAACGCTGAAACGAAGCTCGCAGAGGTTATGCGCGGCGCATTCTTGAAAAGAGCGCGCCTTAAAGTCCCAAGGCTTTCGCCCTTGCATCTCACCAGGGTCATTGGCCCCTGTCACGCGATCCTTCACCGCGCACGCACTGGCTCAGGATGCACCCCAGGCACCTTGGAAGCCCTCTCCCAGGCGGCCTTGGCCTCCGCTTCCAACACGAAAGGCCCGGCGGTCACACGAAAGAATCGCCGCTCGCCCACCACCACCGTCTCCTCACGCACTGTCAGACCCGCAGCACTCATGGCACGCAACGTGGATTCCAGATTGCCGCGATCCTGAAACGACCCCAAACGAAACTCATAACCGCCGGCCTGGCCCACTGCCGGCGCGCCAGCAGAACGCATCTCCTTTGGGGACGCTGATTGATCCGATGCGGGAGCCTTCCTGGCAGGCGCGGCCATAATTTCTTTCAACGGGACGGATGGGACGGCAGGCTCTCGTTTCGCCGCTTCCGCCACGGTTTCCTTTTTCGACGGAGCGGGTTCGGCGGCAGGCTCCCGCTTCGCCGCTTCCGCCACGGTTTCCTTTTTCGACGGAGCGGGTTCGGCGGCAGGCTCTTTTTGGACGGGCTCGACCTCGCTCTCCTTTTTCAGCGATTCAGGGGCCGGCTCTTTCTTCGCGGTTTCGGTCAAGGGTTCCGGCTTTTTGGACTCGGCGGAAGCCGCCGTGCGCTGCATGGCCTCGACCACGCGCCGGGCATCCGCGTCCCCACCATCGCGCCGCGCCACAAAGGCCAACCACTCCCGACCCTGCGACCCTCGCGCCAGCTCGAAGGCACGCCACGCCTCAACCGCCTCGGGCAGCTTGCCGCTGCGCGCAGCCAACAATCCGCGATTGAAGGCGTGCCACGCCTGATCCGGTTCCAGCCTGGCGGCGCGATGAAAATCGCTCTCAGCCTCGGCATGCCGTCCCAATCCCAACTGCACCAGCCCCCGATGACGCAAGGCGACGCCATCCGCCGGGTCAAGCCGCAAGGCGTGGTTGAGGTTGATCAGCGCCTGCTCCGGCTGTCCGGCGGCCAGTCGCGCCACACCGCGCAGCCGCCAGATGCGCGCCACACCACTTTCGAGGTGCAATGCGGAGGAACACTCCTCGACAGCGCGCATGGCGACATCGGGACGCTTTTGGGCCAGGGCAAGGCGCGTCAGGGCCTCGCAACGCCCTTCGAGCGCGGCCAGACGCCGTTCACGGGTCGGCTCACCGGTGGACAGAATACGCATGAAGCCATCGCTGGCGCTCTCATACCGACCGGCGCGCAATTCGGCGCGTGCCGTCTCCAACGGATCCGGCCCCGCAGCAGTGATGGGAGCCCCCCAAACCTCCCCGCCTCCGGCCAATCCCAAAAGAACCAGCGAAAGAGCCATCCGCACAACGATGTTTCTAACCATGCCCATGCGCTTTCATCAAGAGGCCATATGCCCGGTTGATCTCCCGCATCTTCTCGTGCGCCAGATTGCGCAGCGCCAGTCCCATCGAAGCGAGCCGATCCGGATGGTAGCCCTTGACCCGCTGTCGATAGGCCCACTGGATGCGCTCGATGGTCGGCTCGCCGCTAATCCCCAACACCCGCCGCGCCAAGCCCAGCTCATCCCACGCCGGAATCATCGCCTCCTCCTGCCCCTCGGGACAGTACCACCCCTCCTGTGCCGCCTGCGCCTCCGTTTCGTCCGACCCGGTTCCGGACAAAAGGTTCCCGGAGGCGTGGCAATCCATGCTCTCAGGTGATTCGACGGCCTCGGTGGCCTCGGTTTCCTCTTCAAGCAGCAGGATCAAGCGCCGCCGTTCGGCCTCCAGTCCCGCCAACCGCTCCTGGGTGGCGGTGAGCGCCTCCTCCAGCATCATGCGCTCGTGCTGAGCCCGCCGCAATGCCTCCCGCGCCGACAGCAGCTCCTGTCGCTGCGCCTCCGCGCCCTCCTGGGCCGCATCGCGGGCAGCAACCAGGATCTCCCGCTCCTCCCCGGTCTGCTCCAGGCGTCGGGTCAGAGCGGCGCGCTCGTCGGTCGTCTGACGCAACGCCAGGCGCGACGCCAGATCCCGCTCGCGCAACAACTTCATCTCGCGGCGCGCCTCTGCCAGAGCCAGGCGCTCCTCGCCACCCGAGGCAACCCCGCGCCTGCTCGCCGCAGCTCCATCCACGCCGGACAAAAGCTGTGCCGGATCGTACATATAACCAGACAGCTCCACCACTCGTTCACAAGAGAGCATCACCGCACCGTTGATTTGCGGCTCGGCAAAGTAACAAACTTCGCCGCGCTCGACACGCAACTGATGGGCAAGGGTACAGACCGGACAGTCGCGACGCACCCCGACAGCCTCTTCGGCAATCACCAGCGGGGTTTCGCACCCATGGCAGCGCACCCGATAGAAGCGGCGGCGCTGATCGGTCAGGCCGATGCGCTCCACGACCCGGCGTCCGCGCGCCTCGATCACCAGAGCACGCCGTCCGCCAATCAGCTCCAGGGCAAACGATTGCGCACAGTTTGGGCAACTCTGCCGCCAAAGGGTGGCACTTTCGGGAAAGAGCAGGGCCACCTCCTGTTCGCATTGCGGGCAATGGCGCATCAGCCGGCGCATGCCATGAGGCACGGATGCCGGCTTTTCATCCACTTTGGAGGTTTTGATGCCCTCGGAAGAAGGAATCAGCCAGGGATTGGCCGTATGCATGCCGATTTTCTCCCCAATCGAGGGATTCTGGCTGGGTGAATAAGGAATGTCTGATCAGTCCCGGCAATTATCGTTTGTTTCGATAATTTTTTCAACCGGTGCCAAAAGGGTGTTGGGAAGTGCTGAAAGGATCCATACGCCGGGATGAGTCATCACGTCACACGTTCGAGGAATTCACCGTCCAAAACGCTTTGAACTGCCCGGATGCGCAATGACTCCAGGGTCTTGTGATCCTGGCAACCATCGAACGTTTCCATGAAAAGCCGGATGCCCTGGATCGCCTTTTTTCAACGGATTGGTAGACCCAACCGCATCCACATAGAGACCAAAAGGATTCCATCACCGACAGCCTATCCTAAGGCGTGTTGACATATGCAGGCAGCGAGCCTTCAGACAAGGCGCGACGACCCGAGCAGCGCAGCATACACGGTAGTATGTGAGCCGCGAAGGGGCCTCGCAACGCCGTATCAAGGCCGCTGACGCACCATGTCAACACGCCCTAATTGATAGGCAACTCTCGGAAATTTCTGGTCATGGCGCACGCAAACACCGACAGGGCACGCCAACCATGCCAGAGGGCACGTCGCGCACCGGCTGTCAACATGCCCTGCTGGACAGATGGCAAAAAAGGGGGACGGATGAAAAAAGCTTCAACGCGCCGTGGGAGGGAACGGCAGGCGCTGCTCCTGGACGGGCGGGAGGCGATAGACCTGCGAGTAGACACGGTTGATCGTGACCACCCCACCCAGAATGATCATCCCCGTCGCGATCACCCACTGGATGGTATCCACCTGGGGGCCTCGATCTTCTTGCGCAATTCCGCCTTCGCCAGTTCGATATCCTTCATGACGCCTGGCATATTCCCTTCGTGGCCAACTCTTGCAACCTCGACGCCTCAACCTGCTGCAACACATTTAACAAGGCGTCCGCTTCCGCCTGGTGAGACGGAACTCCGACCGTCTCAAGCCTTTTCACAAAAACCAGAGTATCCAATGGAATAACATGGATGCTCATGAGAGCCTCTGCTGAACGGGATTCTGTGCCAATCAGTTTATCCGAAACGGCCAATCAGGTCCAAGAAAATCCAGGGTCCCATTTTTCAACCCTTCCCCACCCATCGGTGGTTTTGGCTCCACCCGCCACGCATGACGCAATCAAGCATCGCAAATGTGTACCATTTATAGAAGAATTGACAAAACAAACACTTGTACCCGCGACGGTTTCGGGGTAATGGTGTACATTTCAAGAATTGCGAAAATTTGCGTTCCCAGACGCGCGATTTCTACGAAATTTCAAACTCGGGAGCATCCGTGGAAAAAATCCTCCTGGTCGAAGGTTCCAAAAGCTTTGCCGGACTCCTGCGGCAGCGCATCGAATCGGAACTCCATTTCCAGGTCTTCTGGGCCGCGTCCATGGCCGCTGCCGAGGAGATCGTGCATCAGGAGGGAAGCGACTTTTTTCTTGGAATCCTGGGACTCTATCTCTCCGATGCGCCCCATGGCGAGATCGTCGATTATATCCAGTCCCTCAATATCCCCTCTGTGGTCTTCACTGGCGAAATCAAGGACGACGTTCGCGCCAGCGTGTTCTCCAAAAGGGTCCTCGACTACTTCGTCAAGGACAACCCCAGCAGCATCGATGCCGTCCTCTATTTCATCGACCGCTTGCGAAAAAATGCCGCCATCAAGGCCATGGTCGTCGATGACTCCAAAAGCTCCAGATACCACATCCAGCAGTTCCTCAAGCGCTGCAACTTCCAGGTCCTCGAAGCCTCCGACGGCCCGGCGGCCCTCGAACTGCTCCAGAAACATCCCGATGTGCGCCTGATCCTCGTGGATTACGAAATGCCGGGCATGAACGGCTTCCAACTCATCAAACGCATCCGGCCTCGACATACCCGCAACCGCACCGCCATCATCGGTCTCTCCTCCCATGGCAACACCGACATGGCCACCCAATTCTTGAAGGCCGGCGCCAATGATTTCCTGACCAAACCGTTCCGCGACGAGGAACTCCTGTGTCGCGTCTCCCAAAATATCGAAATCATCGAAAACAACCTCTTCTTCGAAAATCTCGTCGCCGAACGCACCAGCCGTCTCGTGGAGGCCCATGACCAGCTCATAAACCGCGAAAAACGGCTCGTCTCGGTCCTCAATTCCGCCCTCGACGCCATCATTACCGCAGACACCCAGGGCCGGGTCATCTCCTTCAACCCCGCCGCCGAGAAGCTCTTCGGCTATTCGGCCTCAGAGGCCCTCGGTAAAACCGTGGCCGAATTGATCATCCCTCCGGATCAACGCGACGGGCATGTCGCCAGCATGCAACGCTGGATGAGCAACCACACCGACCCCAACAACACCCTGCAACGCCGCATCGAAGCCCCGGCCATGCGCGCTGACGGCTCGATCATCGAGATGGAAATGGCCCTCACCTCGGACCAGCTCGATGGCGAAATTATTTTCACCGCCTTTCTGCACGACATCACCGATCGCAAACAGCTCCTGATCTCCCTCGAAGAGACCCTGAAAGTCGCGGAAAGCTCCAATCGCGCCAAAAGCGAATTCCTGGCCAACATGAGCCATGAAATCCGCAGTCCCATGAACGCCATCATCGGCATGACCGATCTGGTGCTCGGCACCGAATTGACCGAAGTCCAACGCGACAATCTCCTGATCGTCCAGAACGCCTCCCAGAACCTCCTGGACCTGATCAACTCCATCCTCGACCTCTCGAAAAGCGAGGCCGG
>JADFZD010000046.1 GCA_015232705.1 Magnetococcales bacterium
ACTCATATCCATGTTGCGGTAAAGACACATATTGCACAGAGCACGAGGCGTGTGCTGAAACAATTGCGCCGTTGTTGCATGGATACGATTATACCGTAATACCGTTTTATGTTAATTTTTATAGCAAAATCTACTTGCGCATCCGATGTTAGTGTCTCATGAATCTGCTGGCCTTTATGAATGCGCAGTAACTGTGCACTTTGAGGCCCATCACCCCATTCTAGAGGAGGGCGGTTCCATGGCTGGTGCGTTTAGAAGTATGACGGTCATCGTCACCAATGAAAGCAATGCGTATTTGGACATACACGGCCAGGGGGAGAAGCACGGCATTTGGGTTGATGCGTTTCCGATCCCCAGCCACATTCTGCAAGGCTCGCCAAACCGGCCCGGCGTCGGTGCGTGGAGGACCGAATCGGATGGTGCCAGCACAGATGCCTGGGCGAGTTACACTCTAAATGGTCGTGACAACCCAACATTTCTAATCATGTCATGGCGTTCGCCGGTTGGGGGTGATCCTGAAGCGGACTGGGAAATCAAGGGGCCGAAGGCGCAAGATTTCGCTGTAACGGTGATTTGCAGCGCAGAAGGCAATGCTACTTGCCGCTTCATCGTATCTAACGCGCAAAAGAAGGACGTGGCCCAGGTTGTTCCGCAATCGGATGCTTTAACCAGCTAAAACCTCTGAATCTGATGTTTCATTGTAAGTATAGAGCATCGTGCGTCTAATTAGATGCACGGTGCTTAGGCGAGAATTGATCGTGACCAAGGGCGCGGAGGTGGGTCTTCTTCAGCCCAATGAATATGGCCGCAAAAGGCCTTAGGCCGATCATCTATTCACAGGGCCGCAAGGTCGTGGCGCAAGGTGTCCGAAGGAGGGGGGAATATGCGCGCTTTCAATAGCCTGAAGCATTTCCGCAAGCGTTATCACGTGGATGCCGACACCTTGGTATTCATCGCTCTGTCGGGTGATCGCGCTGTAGCGAAGACGGTTCCGATTGGGCGCTTAGATCTGGTGCCCATGACGATGATCGCCCGCCCTCACGAGGACGATAGCTACATACTCGGCTTCCTCGACACGGATAAGAAGCCCCGTTTTCTGACGGATGTTTCTGACGGAAACGGATTGGCGACGACGGAAGATCCCACACTCGCCCTCGCATTCACGGGAGATCCTTCCGACGCTTGTCCGTGCACACACAAGGGGAACGGTATTGGCAAATATCTGATTTGCAGCAAGAACGGCCTTGAATTCTCAGACAAGCCCGGCACGCTGCCGACCATCGCGAGCCATGCCGGGCAGGCAACGGTAACTAATGTTCTGGATGCCCCATTGCGGGCGAGATTCAGCCAAACCCATAACAGCAAGACATATTACCTATCCTGCCGCGCTGATAAGACGGTGGTGCTGTCTACAGATGCCCAGCCGTATCTGGAACTGGCGGGCGATCATTTTCCAGATGCCGTGAAAGTCGGCTACACTTTGCGTCAGCCCGTTTTATGGGACGATGAGAAGAACCCCCTGTTGATGGATGGCGGAACGGTTATGGTCCCGACCAAAGTCACCGGTTGGGTTGGTGTCTGGACCCATTTTGCCTCGTCAACGTCAGGTTTCCCCCTTCTGGACGTTGCGGAACTTGTGCCGTTCATTGACCGCGCCGCACGCAAGATTTGTTTCCTTCTGATCAATCATCCTGCCACCACTGAATATTACACGCTGCAATCAGTTGTCGCGGATCAGAGAGCGAATCTAGCGAATAGCGAACACGCATCAAATGCTAAAGATGGTTATCATGTAGTCTGGGGCAAGACTAATTTAGAAGAAAATTTGTTTGAACGGTCTGGTATTTGGTTTGACTTTGATGAAGATCCAATATTCGACCATGATTATTTCTGGATTGACGTGGCGCATAGCGGACGACTTCTCACATCGCGGGAGGGGGCGACGCCGAAGCATGGCCGCTCGCTTTCCATTCAAGACAAAAAAAGCATGTCTCGGAATCAGCTTTGGCGATTCGGTGGCGCGAACTGCTTTGTGCAAGTTGACGGGCGTGAATTGGCATCACGGCGGCAAACGGAAAGTGCAGAGGGAAGTGCGACATCCGATTTGTATGTGGCCGAAGCCGGACAAACGGGAGAGTCGATCCTGCGCTTTTCCAAAGGCACGTTCCAGCATTACGAAGGCGATTCCGTGTGGCAGGTGGGGCTCAATGCGGATCGGAATGTCATAAAAATCGACTCGACACAGGATGAACATACAGTAGACAGTACACCAGGAAATAAATGGAACATTTCTCCGTTCCACCCTCATCCAAATTGGAAGAAAGACCGCTTGCAGCCTTTTTCGGATGGGAGGCGTTTTTGCATTGTTTACGGAAACATGGTTCTTGCACACGCCAATGATGGGAAAATTGAACTTCTTCGAAACGATACCGCCGATATCCACAAGATATATTGGCAATTTAAGGCTGGGCACATTTTTGCCGATGATTTTGGAAAAAGCTTATCCATCGACAGCAATGGGAATCTTTTGCTGACCTATAGATTGAATAATGGACATGCCCTTTGGGGAGCAACGGATGAGGGGGCGCTGATTTTACGTGACGGAAGTCACTTGGCCCTTACCTACAAAAATGATCAGACTCCTCCAGTTTGCACGGCATGGCAGCATGGAAATGTCATGCAGAAATGGCAGATTGTCGCCTCTGACGATAAGCATGAATCTTTGCTACCAGTGGAAAACATGCTGCTACCGCTATCTTGGATTACCAAACCCGAACATCGTGAGAGAGGTATCCGTGGTGCAGGAAGCGTTTGCTTTGGCCAAGTTGCGTGGGGACATCCTTTCATTTCTATTATTTTTGCTTATGGATCACAGGACGATGCCGGTTCTGCTGGCTATTATTGCAGGCCAAATGAGCAGAATTACATCGATAGGGACAACGGCCTTCTACGAAACCTAAAATTCAGTGGCGTTCCCTATCTGGTTCGAGGCCAAATGGTAGGAGGGATGGAGAAGGAAAGACCGAGATTATTGTATATCGTCTACCTTAATGCAGATGGCATTCCTTGTTATCGGGAAATTTATGGCAATGATCCCGATGAAATACAGTTTGGTGTCAAAGAGAGGGGAACAGGAAAGCGCGTCCCCCTTAAATGCGATAAAGCGCCAGAGGTGGTGCAAAATACAAGAGACGGCGATTTTCTCGCTGTTGCTTGGCCTGCCGGAGAGAAGAGATTTGTTTTCTATACAAACAATGGGGCGTCCCGAAAGCTAGAATCTTTCGACCATCATGAAAATTTTATGGATCTTGAAAATGGTAAAACATACAACCTGACGTCTCAACCCATATGGTTTTCCAAGAACTTAAGAAACACTTGGATTCTCTTCAATGATGTCATCTATCGCTTAATGACTTGCGATGGAAAGCTTTATTGGGATGCATTGGAGCCGAAACATGTCTGGCACAGTGTTTCCGAGCGTAACGCGCACGGAAAATCCAGCAACTCTCCGCCTGAAGTTTCTTTGCCCTTCCGCTTGATTGACGATGAAGCCAGTCCCTCGGTCATCGTGGACGGTAATCGTATATTGCTCGGCCTAACGTCCGAGGATGGCGCTATTTGGATAGGTCGGTTCGACTCGGCGACCCACACGATGGCAAGTTGTCACCGTGTAGCCGGAGTGCCCAAAGCCAAACATCGGCCCAATCTTTTTGCCCTGCCCAATGGCAGGCTATTGGTTGGCATCCATGGTCCTGACCACGATCTTTCTGTGGTTACCATCCAATTGCCATCTGATTAGGGGGTGAACATGTGGAAGGACACATTGATGGGAACGATCATCCCTTGGGCGTTGGACTTCGAGCCGGAGGGCTGGAAGTTCTGTCATGGCCAGCTGCTAGAAAGACGAAGATATCAAGCTTTAAGCAGTCTGCTGGGAACGAAATACGGAGGCGATGGCATTGTGTATTTTGCGCTTCCAGATCTGCGCGGTTGTATGCCTATGGGAATGGGAGTAAATCCATTCACAAAAAGCAATAGAGGCCTCGGGTCGCGCCACGATTCTCCATCTCATGTAAGAGTACTTACAAGCAACCTTCCCACGCATAATCATAAGATTCTTGTTAGGGCGACGGTAACCAACAGTTCCGGGATTGCCGCACCGGAAGTGTGCCCGGTCACCTATTCTATCCCCGCTAGTTCCAGCAATACGGGAACATCCGTGGATACATCGTCAACACCCTCCGCGACATCCCGTCTCGGCAGGTCGTCCGCGCGTATTTATACGACGCACACTCCAGATGTCGATCTGGAAGGCGGAACGGTTACACTTGAGGTGCCTCAAGCTACAATCGACATTTCCGGGGTCGTTGCCAGTGTCGGCGCGGGTGACCCGATTGACGTGACGCCTCCATATTTGGCGCTCAGCTACATTATAGCCGTCGAAGGAATATACCCGCCAAAACAATTCAACTGAGAAGTTGGTGGTGAGGCGGAAAAATTAAACCACGAAAACAATGACTGGTTGAGGGGGGGGTCATGAACGGCGAGACAATTACTGGATCCATTATGCCGTGGCCATTGGATTTTGAGCCGAATGGGTGGATGTTTTGTCGAGGACAGCTTCTGGAAATCTCTAAGTACATGCCGCTCTTTAACCTGATCGGAACAACTTATGGCGGAGATGGACGCCAATATTTTGCGCTTCCTGATCTGCGCGGACGTATTCCTGTGGGGGCAGGAGAGAATCTAGGCACCAAAGAGAGTGTGCAACTGGCGGCATTTCACGACACAAGCTCTCTTTTTACGATGCAAACGGCCAATCTCCCCCCACACGATCACAAAGTAAGCATTGATGCGAAGATGACGAATGCTGCGGGACAGACCGTTCCCGATACAGTTACGGCAGACTACAAGATCCCCGCCAGCTCAAAGAACCGTACTACTCCACCAGATGTATCGACTACTCCATATCCAGCTAGCTATCTTGGACATTCTGCGGCAAATCTCTATACAACAAGCGATGCCGATTTTGAAGTTGTTGGTGGAGAAGCGAACATCCATGTCCCTCCCCCCATTGTCAAGATCTCTGGGGAAATCGTAAGAACCGGCGGAGGGATACCTGTGGATACCACCCCACCGTACTTGGCACTTAACTATATCATAGCTATCATGGGGATTTATCCAACGAAATAATACTATGCATCAATAGTTAATAGGTGAAAATATGGACACATCATCGCCTTATGTTGGTTCAATAGTTCTTTGGCCCATGGATCGGGCTCCGTATGGGTGGGCGCTGTGTGATGGCGCGATGATGAATATTAACCGACATTTTGAACTTTTCTCCATCATTGGCACCCGCTACGGAGGAGATGGTCGGAATACGTTTGCCCTTCCCAATTTATGCGGGCGTTTTCCCATGGGAGCGGATAATCGAGACTCCATCAATCCTGCTCTCGATAGGAAAATGGGAAAAAGTCATGATAGAACGAACAAAATCACCCTGACTGTAGACAATTTGCCGAACCATACACACAACACACAGATTAATGCGACATTGACGAGAGGCGATGCAACTGCAAAATGGACGTTCCTCACCAGCACACACAACGATCAATCAAATACATTTGGAACTCCGCAGAGCGGCCATCGTCTTGGAAAAATGATTAACAACAATATTTACACAAATGTCCAAGGATCTCTGACTATGCCTCTTGGCGTAGTAAATCTGTCGCTTCCATACCCGCGTATGCGTTTTTCCTATCCAGATGCAAAACTTGCCGCAACCGGAGGTGGGGAGCCACTCGACATTGGCCCATCATATCTAGTGTTAAATTATATTATTGCGGTAAAGGGTGAATACCCAGAACCCGCTCATCAGACTTAACTTCAAGCAGAAACGACATGGAATATTTTTACAAGCAGCCCTCCATGAATCGCAGAAAAGCGATCCACAGAATGTCGATTCTGGCCCTAGAACCGCGCATGATGTTCGACGGTGCCGCCGTGGTGGATGCGGCCCATGCGGCGTTGACCGATGCGCAGAAGGCGTTGATTCCCACGGTGGCGGCACCGGTCACTGTGCGAGCCGCCGACCCCGCTCAAGATGGCGGAAAGAAGGAAGTCGCCTTCATCGATACCTCGGTCGCCAATTATCAGTATCTAGAGGCGGGAATCGCTTCCGGCATCGGCATTGTCGAGATCGATGGCAGGCAAAGTGGGCTGGCCCAGATAGCTGCGTGGGCGGAGAGTAATTCCAGTTACGACGCCATCCATATCTTGTCGCATGGCTCTGAAGCAACCATTCACTTGGGCACCGACACCATCACCGACGCCTCCCTGTCCAGCGTCACCGTACAGGCGGAACTGGCCGCAATCGGGCATGCGTTGAAAGCAGGCGGCGATCTGTTGGTCTATGGCTGCAATGTGGCGAAGGGAGCGGATGGGCAGCATTTTGTCAATGACTTGGCAGCTGATACTGGGGCGGTGGTGGCAGCATCGATAGATGCGACGGGGGCTGCATCTTTTGGCGGAAACTGGACTTTGGAGCGCCAAACCGGGAAAACAAACGCCGCTGGCCTGGAAATTTCAGATTACGGATTCGTGCTGTCTACTCCCAACAACGGATTAACGGATTTTAGCCAAGACACAGATGTGACATCTGTAGGAAATGCTGGTGTCATCTCTCTTGTAAATACTATGGGGTGGGATGTTTCTGGATACTACACATCATCTCAGGCAAATGATGATTCAGCGGTGCTATTTGGAGCAGGGGTGGGATTGTTTTTCCAGGCCAATGGCAATAACACATATCCCGTGCGATATCTTTCATTGAAGTCGAATGGAAATGAGGTTTTTGATCTATCGGATATTAAGGTTGAACTTCAGTTCACCAGTACAGATGGGGTGACTGGCAGCTCGACCGCATACGAAGATGTTACCGTTGTTGGCTACAAGAATGGCTCTGCCGTTAGTGGTGCACTGCTTACAGTTAGTACGCCAGCCGGTTCGGCTGGCTCAACAATATTCACGAGCAATACAGATTTCAACGTATCGTCAAACAGCGCCTTTATCGGTATCGATGAAATCCGCGTAGTTATGGGATCATCAGTGACGCCCAATGGCTATGCCGATTCCATCCAAATAGACAGCGTGACTGCCACCAACTTCAGAACTGCCGTCGCCACCCCCACCGCCGTCAACGATAGCGCGGCGGCGACCGAGGCGGGCGGGGTCGATAATGCTACCGCCAGCACCAATCCCACCGGCAATGTATTGACCAACGATACCAGCGCCTCCTCGGTCACGGCCATCCGCACCGGCAATACCGAAGGGGTGGGCACGGCAGGTACCGTGGGGCAGGCCCTGGTGGGAAGTGATGGTTATGGCTCGCTGACGCTGAATTCCGATGGCAGCTATACCTATACGGTCAACAACGCCAATGGTTCGGTGGCGGCGCTGGCGGCTGGCTCCACCTTGCATGATTATTTCAACTACACGGCCAGCGACGGTTCGGCCACCGATGGTGGCGTTCTGGACGTCACCATCACCGGCGTCAACGATGCCCCCGCCATCACCAGCAATAGCGGAGGGGCGACGGCGGCGATCAGCGTTACCGAGAACGCCACGGCAGTAACCACGGTCACTGCGACCGACGCCGATACCGGGGCAACCAAGACCTATTCCAAGGCCGGCGGCGCCGATGCCGCCAAGTTCAATATCGACGCTACCACCGGCGTCCTGACCTTTGTCTCTGCCCCCGATTACGAGAATCCCGATGATGCCGGCGGCGACCATACCTATTCGGTCACGGTCCAGGTGTCGGACGGAACCGCCACTGACACCCAGGACATCACGGTAACGGTGACCGACACCGCCAATGAAAATTCGCCGGTGATCACCAGCAACGGCGGCGGCGGCACGGCGGCGATCAGCATCGCCGAGGGTGCCACGGCGGTGACCACGGTCACCGCCACCGACGCCGATATCGCTGCGATGCAGACCTATTCCATCGTCGCGGGCAATGACGCGGCGTTGTTCGCCATCGACGCCACCACCGGCGTGCTGACCATCAGCGCACGCGACCGTGAGAATGCCACCGATGTGGGCGATACGGCGGGCAACAACACCTATGTGGTGACCGTGCAGGTGTCGGACGGACTGAACACCGACACCCAGGCGATCACGGTGACCATCACCGACACCAACGACAACGCCCCGGTGATCACCAGCAATGGCGGCGGGGCAACGGCGGCGATCAATGTGGCGGAAAACGCCACCGCCGTGACCACGGTGACCCACACCGATGCGGACACGACCGGCACGGTGAGCTATTCGCTGAGCGGCGGCGCCGATCAGGCGCTGTTCGCCATTGATGCCAATACCGGAGCGCTGACCTTTACCTCGGGCCGCAACCGCGAGGACAATTCGCACGCCAACACTTATGCGGTGATCGTGACGGCCAGCGATGGGGTGCAGTCCGATACCCAGACCATCACGGTGACCATCACCGACGTTAACGAGTTTACGCCCGCCATCACCAGCAATGGCGGTGCCGGTACGGCGGCGGTGACGGTCAACGAAAACGCCACGGCGGTGACGAGCGTGGCGACCTCGGACGGCGATGCCACAGCCAGCATCACCTATTCCATCGTGGCTGGGGGCGATGGCAACAAATTCACCATCAATGCCGCCACCGGCGCTCTGGCCTTCGCCCAAGCCCCCAATTTTGAAAATCCGCAGGATGTGGGCGCTACGGTGGGCAACAACACCTATGTGGTGACCGTGCGGGCTTCGGACGGCGCCAACACCGTCGATCAGGCGATTACGGTGACGGTGGCGGATGTGGACGAAATTCCGCCCAACGCGCCGACCCTGGCTGCAACGGGCGGCACCTCGACCTCGGTTCCGGTTACCGGCACCGCCGAGGCCAATGCCACCGTCAAAGTGTATGACGGGCAAGCCCTGCTGGGAACCGTCACCGCCGACGGAACCGGCCACTGGGCCTATGCCGCCACCTTGCCGGTGGGGTCCCACACCTTGACCGCAACCGCCACCGATGCCACCGGCAACATTTCGGCGGCGTCGACTTCGGTCGCGGTTACGGTTACTGCACCGGCGGCTGCACCACCACCACCTCCTCCCCCGCCGGCACCGCCACCGCCACCACCGGCACCACCTCCACCGCCAGCCCCGCTGCCGCCGCCCGAGCCGCCGAAGGCACCGCCGCAGATGTTCGTCCCTCCGGCCATGGTGGAACCGCCGCCGCCTCCACCGGTCCAGGCGCCTAAGGCCGATGCACCTGCGTCCCGGGGCGAAACTGCCCCCGCTCAACCCCAGGGGGCCGCTTCAGCCGCCGCCGCTCAGGCAGCCATCGCTCCTGTCCTGACAGCCCCCGTCGCCAACACGTTCCAGGTGGCGGTGGTGGTCAAGGC
>JADFZD010000047.1 GCA_015232705.1 Magnetococcales bacterium
TAGAGGGTGGGTTGTCCTCCATTGCTGTTGTTGGGCACAAAGCGGATTTCGTCCGTGGATTTGAGCAGCAGCGCATGGGTGGTGAGCAGTGGGTTGGGGAGAGTGCTCCAGGCTCCGCCATCGATCCGGTACTGCCACTGACCCAGCCCCATATCGTTGTCCGAATAGATGGCCACCCCTTTGACGGAGGATGGATCGGGATCGGTTATGTCGGCGCCGGAGAAGAGCGAAGCGACTGTGGCGCCGGTGTTGGTGACATCGGAGCGCAGCACGGGCGGGATGAACCACTGTCCGCCACTGACCAGAACGGGTGCGTCGTTGAGTTCGGTGACGGTTACGCTGGAGGTGGCGATGGCGCTGCTGGTCGTGCCGTCGCTCACCTGAAAGCTTACCGTGCGTGCCAGGGTGGTGGGGGCGTCACTGCTGTTGGCATATTTGATCGATCGCAGCGCCGCCTGATAGTTGGCCACGCTATCGGAGCCGGTCAGGGTGAGCGTACCGGTGGTGGAGTTCCAGTTGCCGGTGATGCTGCCGGTGTTGGTGAAGCTCAAGGTGTCGGCGCCGCTTTGGTAGTTGCCGCTGATGGTGATGGTCGCGCCTTGCAGGTTGGCGTTGTCCACATCGGCCAGGGTGATGGTGGCATCGATCACCGTGGCCGATGCATTTTCGGTATAAGAAAGCGTCGTACCGCCGGAAATCGTCGGGGCGTCGTTGACAGCGGTCACGGTGGTGCTGGCGGTGGAGGTGGTCGAGGTGCCGCCGTCGCCATCGGTGAGCCGGAATGCGATGGAGCGTGTCGCGGTCGAAGGGGCGCTGGTGTCGGTGTTGGTGTAGGTGATGTTGCGCAGCAGGGCGGTCACCGAGGTGGGATTGGCGTTGGCGTTGAGGGTGACCACCAGATCGTTGCTGCCACTGCCGCCCGCGAAAGTGCCGATGATCGTCCCTTGATAGGTGACATTGCTCCCGGAGACCCCGATTTGTCCGGCCCCGCTCCCCTGATTGCGGATGGACAGGAGATCATCGCTGGTGTCGCGGTTGGCGGTGATCGATACCGTGAGCTGTCCACCGGAAAAATCGCTGGAGTCGGCATCCGTGACCGTGACGTTGCCACCCTGATCGATCAGCAGGGCGCCGCTTCCCTCGCTGTAGGAGAGTACGTCGCCGTGAATGTTGGCGATCACCGGATTGGCGGATGGCAGAATGCCGTGAAAGGCCAGTCGCGCGCTCGATGAGACAAACACCGGGGTGTCGATCGTTCCCTGGGAGACCTCCAGATTCCAGTCGCCGCCGCGCTCGTAGGCGCCGGTAAGGTTGTTGGAGGCGGCAACATCCGCTCCGGTCAATTCGGCCACACGAGAGACGAAGGCTGCACCGCTCATGCCAGCCCCGACATCGCAGCCATAGATCAGAATGTCGGCTTTTTCCGAGAGCGCAGCGCCCCAATCCTGCAAGGCGTGTGCGTGATCTTCCAGGTTGACGACGTCGAGTTCGCTGTTTCCCAGTGCCAGCGTGCCTTCGGCCCCATGCGAGACGATATGGATCGCCTCGATACCGGCCAATCCGGAGAGAGTCCCCCGGATCTGCTCCACGCCGTTTCGATTGGGGTCGAGCATCACCACCTGGACATCTGAGGGCAGATCCTTGAGCAAAACCGAATGGTTCTCCACCGTGGCATCGACGAAGAGGATCTCGCGCGGTGCGGGAGTCGCCCCATCGTGGGGTGGTTCGACAGAGAGTGGATGAGGATCGGGGGCATGGTTGGCGTCATGACCCTCGCCGGCGTCGTCGTGATGCAGGGCGGCCACGGCGGTCAGGACACCCGCGGCATCGAACATCAGGCGACGTTCCAGGCGCAGGGCCAGTTTGGCGCGGATCGGTGCAGGCTTTGTCGGAGCAGTCTGAGTCTGGATCGGCCTGGTCGTCGTTTTCGGCCAGAGTTTTTCGCGGATCCAGGGCCAAAGTTTCATTGCATGTCGCTCCCGTGATATTCGAGGGTAACTTCCGGTTTTTCTTGTTTATTCATCATGGGTTATCCCATAATTTAGCAACTCGCGGGCCATTCGGCCAGAGGTTTTTTTTCTCTTTTTTATCAGCAGGTTAACGGAGAAGGCACGGATTGAGTGTCATATTTTTTTACATTTCTTGGGGTATGTAAAATTAATTTGCATATATATCAACATGCTGTCATGTGTAAAATTTTTTTTCACAACCCGATATGTGCATCATGCAACATCATGCATGACACGCTTGGAAGGTGGGTGCTTCACGGCAAAAGAATCGAGCGGCATGATTCATGCTTGCCGGCAAGATATCCGTTCACTCCAGAACAGATTTCCAAGAGAGTTGCCAGCCTTGAGCGTATCTTCTCGTCGATACGGGGATCAACCCATGCACAGCGCCATCCTGAAAGAGTCGGGTGGTGTTCTGGCTTTGTTGACAGCGCTCGCTTTGGGTGGATGCTCGGTGGTGAGTCAGGCATTGACCCCGGATGAACAGGCCAAACGGATCGATGCGGATCAGGCGTTGCTGTTCAAGGATGTCAAGCCTCTGGAAGTTCCGTTGACCCTGCATGAAGCCATGGCGCGGGCGTTGAAATACAATCTGGATTACCGTCTCAAGCGCATGGAGGAGGTGGTGGCCCGTCAGCAGGAGGAGGTGGCGCGGTTCGACATGCTGCCGCACTGGACCATCGCTGCCGGCTATTCGGCGCGCACGCCGGAAAACGCCTCGGTGAGCCGTTCCTTGACCACCGGGATTGTCGAGACCGATCCGTCGATCTCCCGGGAGAAGGCCACCGGTACGGCAGATTTCACCATGAGCTGGAATCTTCTGGATTTCGGGGTCAGCTACTATCAGGCGCGTCAGGAGGGGAACAAGCGGTTGATACAGGGAGAGCAGCGGCGCAAGGCGGCGCACAATCTTCTCAAGGATGTGCGGTTTGCCTACTGGCGCGCCGTGGCAGCCCAGGGATTGGAACGGGAGGTGGCGGCAGTGCTCAAGTCTGCGGACGAGGCCCTCGCCACCGCGCGTCAAGTGGAACAGGAAAAACTCCGTTCGCCGGTGCTCAGCCTGCAATATCAACTCGGGTTGCTGGAGATCGTCAATCAATTGGAGCATGCGCGCGCCGAATTGACGGTAGCTCGTGAAGAGTTGGCCACCTTGATTCATCTGCCGCCCGGTGAGCGGTTCGAACTGGTGGACGATGGGGGTGCAAGGGAACCACCCATGGCGTTGGCCGCACCGATCGACGAACTGGAACGACAAGCGTTGACGCGACGACCGGAGTTGCGCATCGAGACGTATCAGGCACGCATCGAGGCAGACGAAACCCGCAAGGCCATCGCACGGCTGTTTCCTGGATTGGAGTTTGATGTTGGCGAAAATTTCGATGGCAGTCGTTATCTGCTCTATCAGCATTGGGCGCAGGCCGGAGCGCGCTTGAGTTGGAATCTGCTGCGTGCCTTGAATGGCGGTCAGCAGATGGATCTTGCCGACAGTCGGGAAAAGGTGATTCAGATGCGGCGTCTGGTGATGCATATGGCGATTCTTGGCCAGACGCGCATCGCCTATCATGAGTTTTTGGCAGCCCGCGATGCGCTGCTCCGGATTCAGGAAGAGAACGCCACCCGCGAACGGCTGCTCGGACATGCCGCCAATCGAGGAGAGATGGGGTTGGACAGTCCGTTGTCCTATGTCCACACCGTGGCATCGGGCGTGCTCGGACGGGTGCGGCAGTATGAGTCGTTTGCCCGTTTTCAGAGTGCGCTTGGAAGGTTGTATGCCACCCTTGGCTGGGATCCCCTGGGAGAGCAGGCGAACGATCTGGAGTTGGCTCAGCTGACCCGGCAACTGCGCCTGCATGATGCCGAATGGCGCAAGCAGTTGATGATGCCTGCGGGAGCGGCGACGCTGACCGAAGCTCTGACCGAAAAGCCGCTCCCATGGATGGCTCAGGCATCCGGATCCGCCCCGAAAGAGGTTTCGTTCACGTCGAATTCTCAAAAACAAGGCTTACGTTCGACCCTTGACGCGCTTCCGGTGACAGAGGAGTCTGGCACCGAACCGGTGGCCTTCGAAACCACCCCGTTGCCCCTTGTTCAGCCGTTGGCCAGGGCATTTCGTCCGCCTGCATCAGGTCGGCTTGAACACCCGAAAGAGGTCAACTCCGTCTCCCTTTCGTCTGGATCGACTTGGCTTGTCCCTTCGGATGCTGCCAACGCCGCCTCCCGTCCCCCCGCATCCCGCCGGCCTGACCTTCCGGGAGAGGTCCACGTTTCATCCCAACTGCCCGCGTCCGCCTGGTCCGAAGGATCGCACGCGGAGCGCACCCCATCACGTCCGCCGATGCCCGTTCCCTCTGCCGCCAAGACCGAGTCAAGAAAGGTGCGCTATGCGGTGCAGGTGGCCTCGACCGCCAATGCCGCCGGCCTGGATCCCCTGATCGAGCAACTGCGCGCCAAAGGGTATCCGTTGCAGATCCATGAAACCCGTGATGCGGATGGTCGATTGGTCAAACAGGTTTGGATCGGGATTTTTGATCGCAACGTCGATGCCAGGGCGGCCCGGGATCGTTATCAGAAACAGGAGCAGCAGATCGGCTACGTGCGGGTGATTCAGGGGTCGGATGGATGATCCTGGATCCGGCAGTTGCGGGCAATCACCTGCGGCAACCTCTTGATCCATCCGGCAAACCGGAAAAAAGCATCATTGCCAATAAGGAAACTTCGGTTTCTTACAATTCACCAAATAAACCAATATGTTCGCTCATGCAATCACCCGCAACTGCCGGATCTAGGATGATTGGACTGGATTTGGCCGTTGTGAGCGCTCACCAAGACACCATCTTGATCCATCTGGCAAACCGGAAGAAAGCGTCATTACCCATAAAGCAACTTCGGTCTCTTGCCATTCTCCATATGAACAAACAGGTTCGCTCAAGCAATCATGCGCAATCGCCGGATCTGGAATTCTGAAGTCCAGCGGGAGTTGCGGGCGATGGTGATATGTTTGGATCGTGAGGGAGACTCCCGCCTTGACGCAAGGTGGGAGCCTCCCAACAGAAGGGGATTATCGGTCGAGATTGACGGCGATGAACAGCACCCCTCCCTCGCGTGCCACGCGCAGCAACACGTTGCGACTCTTGCCCAACTTGTCGATGGCCTGTTCGTAATCGCTCGGACTCTCGACGGACTGTCGATTCACATCCACGATTACGTCCCCGACCCGCAGACCGGCCTTGGCGGCAGGGCCATCCGCATCGACACGCGCCACCAACACCCCTTTGATGTCATCGGCCAGGCGGCCCTTCCGACGCTGGTTGTCGCCCAAGGCGCGTACCTTGATCCCCAGAGGATCGCTTTTGTCGCTGTCGTTGTCGGCGTCGGCTTTGGTGGAAGATCCGGATTGATCTTCCTTGGGGAGTTCCTTTACCTTGACCTGCAAGGTCTGCTCCTTGCCATCGCGCAGGAGTACCAATGCCACCTTGTTGCCCACGGGCGTGGCGGCGACGATGGCCGGGAGATCGCGCATTTTGTGGATTTCCTGGCCGTTGAATTTCAGAATCACGTCGCCGGCCTTGATGCCGGCATCCTGGGCCGGACCGGTTTTGACCACCTGGGAGACCAGTGCGCCGCGCGCGGACTCCAGTCCGAGGGCTGTGGCCAACTCCTGGGTGACCACCTGGATGCCAACGCCGATCCAGCCGCGCGTGACCTTCCCTGAGCTTTTGAGTTGCGCTACGACGTTTTTGGCCATGTTGACCGGGATGGCGAAGCCAATGCCCATGTATCCGCCGGAGCGGGAGAAGATCGCGGTATTGATGCCGATGACATTGCCTTCGAGGTCGAAGAGTGGACCGCCGGAGTTGCCGGGATTGATGGCGGCATCGGTTTGCAGAAAGTCTTCGTAGGGGCCGTTGCCGATGGCGCGTCCCTTGGCGGAGATGATGCCCGATGTGACTGTGGCCTCCAGGCCAAAGGGGTTGCCGATGGCCACCACCGAGGCGCCGACCTTGATGGCATCCGAATCCCCGAGTTTGGCGGCGGCGAGTTTTTTGACTGGAATCTGGATCAACGCCAGATCGCTTTTCGGGTCGTTGCCAATCACCTTGGCGATGAACTCCCGTTCATCGACGAGGCGGACTTTGATTTCATCGGCCTCCTCGACCACATGGTTGTTGGTTAGGATGAAGCCGTCGCCGTCGATGATCACCCCGGAACCGAGATTCTGGGTCTGCATTTCGCCCTGGGGCATGCGCTCCATGAAAGGTTGAAAGAAGTGTTCGAAGGGGCTGTTCTTGAAGGGGTTGTTCGGTACAGTCTGCTTGCCGCCACGTGCTTTTTTACTGGTTTGGATGTTGACCACCACAGGTTTGAGATTTTCAACCAGAACGGTCAAATCTGGCTGTTCTCGGGCTGAAGCCGGCGTTATGCTGCACATCAGCAGTATTGCGCCCAGCAGCCATACCATCCACGCACCTGCCGGAATGTCAAGTCGATTCCTGATACTTTTTTGCATTGTGTGCCTCCCGTCATGGCCTTGTGCCATGCCCTGTTCCGATTGATGGCAACGTTCCTGATGAGCCTTTTGAATCCGCGATCGGATTCATGCCGCCATATTATCGAAATTTTCCATAACTTTCCAGGCCCAAGATGCGCGTCTTCTGTCATGGCGCGCTTTGGAGGGTTGCCAGACTGGATCCGGAAATAAGGCGTGTTCGGTGTTTTTTTCTTTCAAGAAGTCTGGCTGGTCTTTCGTGCCAGATGGCGCGACGGGGTGGATGGCAAAACGAGAATGATGAAGACGGGCATGCAGAGGGATGTTCTGAAATTTTTTTTCGAATACAAACACTAACGTTTGTTTATCTCTGTCACGATTTGCGAGATGAGACATTGAAAGTCAGATTCTTTGGTGTATGATAGAGATAGTGGACACCATGCGTCTACCGTCCTGATTGGGTTGTTGCGACATCTTTTCGTCCCGCATGCGTGAATGTATGCTTATGCTGCTCGCAGTGTCACGTCCTGTGGGTGCGTCGTCTTGAAATGTCAACAGGCCCCTGTGTCGTCGGTATGGCATAGGGGGGCTGTATCCAACGGATTTCGCCAGATGTTTTTTTACCGTGGAAGTCCCGAAGGGAGTGCCACGGTTGGGGGGTGAGGGGGTTCTCCCCCCATCCTGAAAGCTTGCTCGAAAGGGAGGTCGTGACCATGGTCATCGCGAATTTGGCCGATGTGATCCGGGAAGCTATCGATGAGACGTCGGTAGCATTCTTTACCACCGATATCGGTATCAAGGCAGGTCCATCGGTCTCCACGAGCGCGGATGAACCCTATGTTCCGCCTCAGGCCGATGTGACGGCGGTCATCTCCTTCAATGGTGCCTTCGAAGGGGGCGTGCATGTTTCGGCCCCGTTTCATTGCGCGGTGGCGTTGGCAGCGGCCTTTTCCGGAGAGACCATCGAGAGCTTCAACAATACCGCCAAGGATGCCATCGGCGAATTGGCCAACATCATCGCTGGTGCCGTCAAAAGTCGTATTTGCGAGGATATGATCAATCTCACCCCGCCTCAGGTGATCGTCGGTCGTGATCATCAGATCGGCTACACCAAACCCCTCGGCAGTACCAAATGCTACTTCCGCACGGACAACGGGCCGTTTTTCGTGGAGGTCTTTTATCGGAGTTGATTGCAGGGGGAATTCGACGAGGTTCGGTCTACATGGTTGGTTTGACAAAAAACTTCCATGGCGAGGTTCCTGAATTCCCGCAAGGGAGATCCACGGCAAGGGGTGAGGGCGCCTCACCCATCGTGCAAGTGTCCGTGAAACTGCCGCCAGTGCGTGTTGACATATTGCGTCAGTGGCCTTGATACGGCGTTGCGACGCCCCTTCGCTGCTCACATTCTCCTTTTGTATGCTGCGCTTTTCGGGTCGTCGCGCTTTGTCTGAAGGCTCGCTGCCTTCATATGTCAACACGCCCTAGGGAGATCGGCGGCAAGGGGAGGGAGGAGGTTCTTTCCCAGATCGTAAAAGCTCAGCGTAGGGTGCGTGATTTTTCGATGGCGCGCATGACGTGCGCTTGAGCGGCATTGAGTTGTGCACGCACAATGGCTGGATCGGCAAATTCGCCGTTATCATTTCTCGCCAGACGATCAAGCGCATCCAGGGCCACCCTGGCCTTGGCGGTCTGGTCCAAAATTTCCTGAGTCAGTTTTCCCGCGATTTTCGCCATTTCTTTTCAGGTTCTCTCACCGTTTTGCACATTTCTCGGATTGATCCGTCACGACGTGACTCAGGGACGCGAGGAGATGGCGTGGTTGCAGCTTTCCAGGGAGCCACTCTCCTCCAGGCATTTTTTTTGTTCTGCGGCTCTGTAGACCGTTCGCCCCACCTCTTGGGAGGTGCAGCCGGTCACTCCTGCTGTCAGCAGACCGAGCATGCAGAGCGATACCCAGAATTGGTGGACTGTGTGGCGCCTGTTTTGGTTTTTCGGGCAATCATGTCGTGGCATGTGATGTTTCCAAGACGGTTAGGGTCGCTGGATAGGGATTCACTGGCTGGAGAGCGGTTTGGTTGTAGAAGGAAAGCCCCTTGGGTGTGGGGAGGTGATGCTGTGACAGAATCGCCAAACGCCCAAGGTTTGTGTCTTTCCAACCATGCCCGTCCTTCTGGTGGGCCATTTCTGGCCCGGTCAGATTGGGTGTGGCATGCCTGAAAGTCTCATGAAAGGCCGCGACCCCCGTGACGGTTGATCATCCATCCATGATAGCATAAGGAACGGCACAAGCAAACCGTTGGATCCGTAGAGCGTGTTGACATGGAAAAGGCCGCGAGCCTTCAACCTGAAGCCGGCAGTTGCTAACGTTTAACTGAGACAACCTCTTGATCCACCTGGTGAATCGAAAGAAAGCCTCATTACCAGCAAGGTGACTTCGGGATTATGCAATTCACCATATGAACCAATATGTTGGCTCATGCAATCATTCGAAACTGCCGGATTCAGGTTCAAACAAGGCGCGATTCATCCATGAGACTGTTTGCTGAGTCCCTCCAAGGAATCGCCAATCTTGCGAAGTTCGAAGTCCACTCGAACGTCGCTTCCAAATGGTTTCGCAATCTGGCGGGCCATCCATGGCGCGCATCGGCTGTTTGGCACTTGCCAAACAGCCGATGCGCAGTGTGGCATACACGGTCGCAAGATGGGCCGCGAAGGGGCCTCGCAACGCCGTATCAAGCCTCGCCGTCTGCCACACGTCCTGGTCCGCCATTAAAGGCCAATCATGCGGGTGCGCATGTATTCTGCCAGCACCGAGAATCCTGTGCCCATCATGCCCCCGCCGATCATGCCATTGACCGCCGCCTTGCGTTCCACG
>JADFZD010000048.1 GCA_015232705.1 Magnetococcales bacterium
GAGGCCAGGTGCCGACGCTGGCGACTCGGAAGGGTGCCGCGCTGCGTTCGCTCAGTGCTCCGAGTTGGCGCAGTACCGGATTTTGGAACTGTACGGCAAAATTGTCGGTGGAGAGTCGATGCAGAAGTTTATAGGTGGTGTTGCCCCAGTTGACGAAAGGGATGATCAGGCTGATCGCGGTGCCGGTAGAGATCAGCAGGGCTGCGGGTCTGGGGATGGCGTGGCTGTTTTGGCGTGCCAGATGGATCCCGGCTCCGCCCAGAAGTGGCCCGAGAAAGATGGTGAATTGATTGAAATCTCTTAAGTTGCCACGTCCCGGAGAGATCCACTCCTGCCAGACGCATTGCAGCCAGTAACCCAATTCAGAACCGATTCCCGCGATCATATGCAAGGCGAATAGGCGCCAGGCCCATTTGGAGGTGCCTTTGGAAAGCGTGATACCGACCAGGAAGAGGCCGAGATAGAGTGCATTTTGCGGCAGGATGCCCCAACCAACCGCATTCCAGGGCGTGATCGTCATCTCGCTGAGAGAGGGAATCGGGATGGGTTCGGTCCCTGGACTTTGGCCCCGGGCGGTTACCGGGGTGTAGGCGAGCAGAGCGAGCAGTTGCGGGGACTCGGCGACGGCAATGCCGAAGGCAAAGAGGGCGCAGGGGATCCAGATTTCGGAAAGGCGACGGCTACGGACGATCCAGAACCAGAAGGGCAGACCGATGAGGATGAAGAAGGTGTAGAGAACCGATTGTGCCACCAGGGCGGTAAAGAGTCCCAGCAGCAGGGCGAGCAGGCCGGCGCGCCATCTGGAGCAGCCAAGCAGGCGCTCGAAGAGCAGCAGAGTCATGGCGATGGCGGGCAAACCGAGGGCATCGAGCAGACGTATATCCTGGACACCCCAAAGATACAGGGAGAAGGCGAGTCCGGAAAAGGTGGCGGCCACGGGGTCGAACTGGAGCGTTTCGCGGCAGAGGCGAAAGGTGAAATAGCCTGCCAGGAAGCGTTGCAGCCACATCACCAGTCCGTGGACCACCCAGGCCGGCAGAAAGAGATAGGGGAGTCCGTCGATCAGGAAGCTGTCCACGTTGGGGTGGAGCAGGGAGGGCATACCGCCGCTGAATTTGGGTTGCCAGAAGGTGAGTCCGTGCGTCAGCAGGTCGTGGGCAGCGGAGATTCTCAATGGGATGTTGAAATCGGCGTTATCCTGGATGCGCAGATAGGAGTAGGGTCCGAGGATCCAGTAGATGGCCGAGATCAACAAAGACCAGGCCAGCCAGAAGAGCAGCCAGCGTCTCGGATGTTCTGGCTGGTCTGGATCGGGCTGGGAGAAGAGTCGGAAGAGAGCCTGGAGCATCGCTCGGGTTCATGGGTAGGGGTGACAGGAAGCGTTGAATAGGGTATCGGCAGGTTTCTTCGGCGACAATCAAGTCGAATCAACTTAGTGATTCAACACGGTTTCGTCAAGCGGAATCAACCTGGGTCGCTTGGCGGTCATGCGGGGTTTGGGGAGGATGTCGGTGCGGCAAGGAGTTTGATGGGAGTCGAAACGCTGTCTGGCTGGAGTGGTGATCCAGGTTTGACGTGGGTGTTTACATGGTTCAAGTGTGGTTGTCGTGCGGGAGTACGCGATGGGATATGGCCTTCCGGAGGCATTGCGACTATACTCGAAGGCGGACGGATCTTGACGCCTGAACGCAAAAAACTGGATCTCCGAGGGGGGTGCCTTGGACCCATCTTAGTGCGTGTTGACATATTGCGTCTGCGGACTTGATACGGTGTTGCGACGCCCCCGTTGCTCACATACTCTTTTTAGTCTGCTGCGTTGCCCGGGTCGTTGCGCCTTGTCGGAAGGCTCGCTGCCTTCCGATGTCAACACGCCCTGGGTTTCATGCTTTTTTGGTAACCGCCCCAGGAGCGCGCCATGACAGCGTTGCGTTCGTTTGACGATCTTCACCGTGGCATCACCACGGTTCCGGTTGACTAAAGCGTCGCCCGCCTGGTGATCATGCGCCCTGGCTTTGTGTCGTGACAATTAGGATGAAGACGGGGAGGAATGCCCGAAAGGATCTTTACGGCCAGGGGGTTCTACCCCATCATGTGAAACAATCGGTGGTTGGTGAAGTATGGCGGATAACGCGCACACATTCGAAAAGAAACGCGAAGACAAGGCAAAGCGGTTGATCCGTGATCTGGTCGTGCCCTCGCGTCCGGATCTTTTGCTGGAGGCGCGGCGCGCTCAATCCGGCTTCGCACCGGATCCCATGGCCGTGACGGCGCTGATTCTTGAGGATATGGCCTTGTCGGCGGCGGTATTGCGCGCGGCCAACGCCGACCTTGAGGGGTGGAAACGGCGGGTGGCTTCCATCGAGGGTGCGGTGGCGCTGTTGGGCTTCGACCGGGTGCGTGGCATCGTCTCCGAGCAGTTCCTGAGTGCCTCTCTTGTGGCCCGCGAAGGTCCGATGCAGAGTTTGAGGATGCGAGCCGTGGCCTCGGGCCGGTTGGCTGCCCGATTGGCGCGTCGTCTGCCCGAGGTGGCGCCCAACTGTCTCAATGGTTATCTGCCTGCCGTGGCGCCGGATGAGGCCTACACCGCCGGATTGCTGCATGACGCTGGCTTGATCGCCATGTTGCGCGCCTATCCGGATTATGCGTTGTTCTGCCGACAGAATCATGGGCCGGGATTGGTCGATCTGGTGGGCGCGGAGAACGCACGTTACGGTACGAATCACGCCTTGACCGGATACTGGTTGCTGCGCTCCTGGAATTTGCCGGAGTCGCTCTGTCGTCTCGTGGTGGTTCATCATCGGGTGGATGATTTCAATCGTCCCGGCCTCAAGGCGAGCGCGCGTCGGATGTTGGTGCTGCGTGCCATATTGCACTTGGCCGCCTCGGTCTGCGGTGGGGACAGCCCTTCGGCCTGGCTGGCCGCCCAAGAGCCTGTTGCGACCCTTTTTGGTTTGGAAACCAGCGCTTTGGAATGTCTGCGCGTCGAGGAAGGTAGCGGTTGAGCATTCAAATTCCATGATTGGCTTGGATTTTTGTTTAGAAGTATGTTCTAATACACGCATACCAGCGCATGAGCTGCAATCAGCGCATCAATGAGAAACATCGGACTCTCGATTGGAGGATGTCATGGCACAAAAGAAGAAAAACACGAAGAAAGTTCAAAACAAGAGTGTGGTCAAACAGCCCGAGGTGATTCAGGATCCGCGCGTGGATGCCATGGAAAAGCGGATTGCCAATCTGGAAAAGCAGGTGAATCAGAAAATGGACCAGTTGGCCGAACGCAACTCTGCCTTGTTGCGCAAGACCACCGAGCAGATGCGTCAGCTTTCGGACCGTCAGGCGGCCCTGTTGCGTATGACCACAGAACGCGATGCGCAGCTTTCGGAGCGCAATTCGGCCCTGCTGCGCAAGGTGACCGAGCAGATGGATCAACTCGCGGATCGCAATGCCGCCATTCTGCGCAAGTTGGGTGGTCAATAAGGAGAAGGGCAAATCCTTCGTCCAATGATTATGCGTCTTGAATGTCGTTGTTTTCAGGACACGTCAACAGATGATTCCAAGTTCCTCTTCCTTTGATCCATGGTGAGGGTATCTGTCTTTTTGGCAGGGGGAGGCGAGGCCATGGCTCTTGGGGAGATGAGATATGATGAGAGGTGGTTGGCGCGGATTCGCGCGGTTGCGCATTGTGGCGGGTGTGTTGTTGCTCTTGGGTATGGCCGGCTGTGCGGCGACACCGGAGTCGGTTCCGCCGCTTACCCAGGAGACAGGCGGGCCAGTGGTTTTGGCGGCACAACCTGCGGCTCCCGTCGTGGAGTTGGCCAAGGCTCCGCTCGCGGATATGGTCATGGTACCTGAAGAGGATCAGGGGGTGGGATGTCCCTGTGGCAAGAAGGCTTGTACCCCGGCGGACAAGAAGGCTGGTAGCTGTGGCAAGAAGTGCGCCTCTTGCGCCAAGATGAAGCATTGCAAGAATGCCCTCAAATCCGGATCCAAGGCTTGCAAGGGGGGTGACACGTGTCACGGCAAAAAAAAGTGCCACCACAAAGAGAAGTGCCATTCCAAAGCCAAGTGTGATCATGGTGTCATGAAGGAGGGGTGCTGTCCCAAGTGCGGCAAGGAAAGCCAGACCGGCAAGAAATGCGAATTGCCTGCCACGATGTGATATGCAGGATTATCACCATGCGCATTGAACGGATTGTGCGTGTGGCTGCATAGGTTGTGCCACGTGTCGATGCATGCGTTTGTTGGACGGGATCGGTCATCTCCGGAGGTGAGGCGTGATCCCGTTTTTTGGTTTGGATGGTTGGGCTTGGATCCAGATTGGACGGACAATCGTAATCAAGAAGGGATGCGCGCAATATGGAGACAAACGGTGTGAATAACGGCAGTGAAAAGGCGCGACACGGATTATCGTTCGAGTTTTTTCCGCCGCGTCAGCCTGAGGGTGAGAAGCTGTTTTGGAACACACTGGAGACCTTGCTTCCCTACCGACCCGATTTTGTTTCGATTACCTGCGGGGCAGGTGGCAGTCGGCAGTCAGGGAGTGGAGAGCTGGTACGTCACGTTCAGGAGCGCACCGGTCTGCACACCGTGGCCCATTTGACCTGCGTGGGGGCCTCGCGTGCGGATCTGACCGAAATGTTGCGCTTTTATCAAGGGTGCGGCATTCCATCGATTCTGGCTTTGCGCGGGGATTCTCCGCGTGATGATCCGGCTGCCCTGGAGCGTGGTGCGTTTCGTCATGCCGAGCCGTTTGTCGCGTTCATTCGCGAATATTTTCCCGAGTTCCGGTTGGGCATAGCCGCCTATCCAGAGGGGCATCCAGAGACTCCGGACAAGGCGCTTGATGAGTTGCATTTTCGTCGCAAGGTCGAGGCGGGCGCGGATTTTGCGGTGACGCAGTTTTTCTTCGAGAACGAGGTTTATGATCGGTTCGTGGCCTCGTGTCGTGATAAGGGGGTGCATGTCCCGATTTTTCCTGGGATCATGCCGGTGACTGATTTCAAGCAGATCAAGCGGTTGTCGGAGTTGTGCGGATCGGTGTTGCCGGAGTGGTTGACATCGCGTTATGAGGCGATTCGCGATGATCCGGAGGCGATGTTGCGCACGGGGGTGGAGATTGCGGTGGCGCAGTGTCGGGATTTGTTGTTGCGTGGCGCGCCGGGGTTGCACTTTTTTACGCTCAATCAATCCTTGGCGGTGCCGAAGATTCTTGAAGCCCTGGCAGGTGAGTTTTACGCTGGATGAGGTCAGGGAAAGCGTCGCTGGCGGGTGAGGAGTTGGAAAACCGGGGGTGGGTGAGGTCTTGGAAACTGGCGGGGTCCGGGGGTCATTGGCCCCTGGTAGGGTTCGGGGCGAAGCCCTGAGAGTTTGACTTTGATTGTATGATTTTTTGATTTTTCCCTTCGCGCGATTCTCATGATACGTGATTTTTCGCCCCTTTCCGTGGAACACCCGTTAGCGAGATTCACAGAAAGGGGGGCACCCCCCATCTGAAAATTTGCGGTAACTATTCAGCTACCCAACAGTTGCCGGGGTTCGGGGACCAAAGCTCCCCGGCGAAGAGTTGGAGGTTCCTTTTTAATATTAGTTTTTAAGTGCGTATAAAGTAAAATTTTTTTCACGCTTTTGTGTGAAAAAAATTTCGGGCCAACCTTGGCTGCGCTACCGCTTTGTGCCTTTGGTAAAACGATAGCGCGAACAGGGCCCAAGAAACAGGCGGCCAAGGCGGGGCGCAAGCGATTTTCACAAAAGGCGTGAAAATCGCATTTTTTAAGTGCGCGCTAAAACGAAGCGTCAAAGGAAAAGTCCCGGAGGCTCTGCCTCCAGACCTCCGCCGGGGACCTTCGGCCCCCGGACCCCCGCAAACGTTGGAACGATCCACCCACCTGTGGCGCTATTGCTCCTCTTTCGGCGGGGCCAACAACACCTGTACCGCCTTGACGAGATTCTCTGCCTGAAGAGGGGTCAACTCCAACGATACCGGTCGCCCCGGAGGCGTGATCCAGATCTGTTTTTCTTCCTTGTAAACAGGATAAAGTCTGGCCTTTTCTCCCTCCCCTAGCGTGATCGTCATCCAGGGTTCCCCTTCGCGCCGCATCACCCCACGAAGGGCATCCTGAGTCAACATCTCCTCAAGATTGCTCCAATCGGCATTCGGCCATTGCCCCTCCTTCTTTTCCACCGCCACAGACCGTCCTTCACCCGCCAACTTCACCCGTTCGACCTCCAACTTGCTGGCCACCGGACGCATGGCCACCAGGTCCAGGGCACTTTTGTCCATCTCCTCCACAATGTATCGCGGCAACACCAACGCATCCGACTCCCCAGGACGCATGGCCAGATTCTCTTCACCGGATTTATAAACCGGGATATGCTCAACCTCACCCTGGCTTGGGGTCAACGAGACAAGCCAATCCGGCTCACCACTGGGTGTGCTCTTGCGGAACTGAATGCCCGAGGCGCTGGTCAAGGCAAAACTCCAGGAGCGCAGTCGGTTGTCATCCGCACGATCTTCCAGGGGAATTTTGATATCCCAACGATCCTCCTCCGTTTTGTCAATCTGAATCACCTCGCCGGTTTTGCGCTTCACCACAATGCGGGTCAGATCGGTGGCCTTGGTCCGGGCCAGATGCTTGTCACGCAGCACGTCGCTCTTTTGCATCAACCGGGTCAACTCCTTGTCATGAAATGGACAACAAAAAAAGCCCCGGATCGCGTGAGCCGGGGCTTGGGGAAACTGGACCTTATTGGATGGATTTCAGATCAGGTTCAACTTCCGTATGCCGCGCGCCCACAGGTGGTGGTGGCCACCAAGCAGCATGGCACGCAGTCGCAGGAGAGAGAAGAAAATGAACTGGTTCATGGGGAGCAATGATGGCATGGATGGTTGCAACCCGTCAACAAAAATCTGCCTGACCTCCGTCGCGCGGATTCATGAGGAGGTCACTGCAAACGAAACCGCTTCAACTCCTGTTCCAGACGATCGGCAATCTCCTCGGAAGTGTGGGCACGGGCCGTGACGGTGGCGGTGATGCCACGCATCTGCTCCGCTGAAATCAGCACATCCTCCATGTGACCACGCAACTCTTCGGCATGGCGCACGGTTCTTTCCACCGCCGCGCCAATCACATTCCCATGCGCCGAGGTGGTCTCCACCGAACGGGTCATGCCATCCACGCCGCGCGAAGCCGAAGAGACATTGCGCGTAACCTCATTGATTCCCAATGCGATCTCCTGCACGCTGCGCGTGACCTCCTCCACCTCACGGGTGATCTCGCCCACCAGACGGGTCACCTCTCCAGTCTCGCCAGCCGTCGCATCCATGGAACTGGAAATCCCCTGCACGATCCGGGATTGATCCACCATGGCATCCAGAATCTCGCCATTGACATCGTAAATCCGATTGACACGACGATCCACCCCTTCCATGGCGCGACTCACATGCTCCACGAAATCCTGGATCTGCTCGATACGTCCGTGAATCTCCCCGGTCGCATGTCCGGTCTGTCTGGCCAACTCCTTAACCTCATTGGCCACCACGGCAAAGCCCTTGCCCGACTCCCCGGCACCGGCGGCCTCGATCGAAGCGTTCAGAGCCAGCATGTTGGTCTGCTCGGCGATGCTCTGGATCAATCCGACCACATTGCCCACCTCACGCACCGAATCCACCAGCTTTTCCATCACTTCCGCATTGGCCTCCACCGCCCGGCGCGCCTCCTCGGAGGCCTCCGCGGCTTCGGAGCAGCGCTCCCGCACACTCGCCAAGGAGGAATTCATGATCTCCACGGATTGCGCCACCCCGGACATATTGGCGCTCGACCGCTCGGAAGCCCCAAGCACCCCATTCATGCCATTGGACAAGGTGCCCGCAGAGGATGCCACGGTGCTCAAACTGGCGCTCGCCTCCTCTGCTGCGGCGGAGATGGTGCCCATGTTGTTGTTGATCTCCTGGGCGGAACATAACACCTCCTCCATGGAGTGGGTCATGGCCTGAACCGCCTGATCGACTTCGTTCATGCCACTGCGCAGACCCACGCTGAAATCCACCCCCTTGCCGCCTTTATCGTGCAACCCGTCCGCACCCTGACCGAGGTCCGATGCCACGCGATTCAGATCCTCCGCGCTCGAAGAGAGCTGCGCGGCGTAATCGACGATCCCGGTAAGCAACTCGCGCAGGTGCAGGACCATATCGTCCATGGAGCGAAACAGCACACCGAACTCATCGCTGCGTTCGTAGCGGATGGTCACACTGAGGTCACCCTTGGCCAAACGCCCGGCAATCGCCACCAACCGCTTGACCGGCAACAACACCAGCAGGCGAATCATGGCAAACAGCCCCGCGCTCGACACCAAAGCCAACAGTACGATCAACACGATTTTGTTCCAAGTGGCAGTTCGCGCCTGCGCCAGGAGTTCGCTGACATCGTTGAACACCCGAACCTGACCGATATTCTTGCCACTGAAATCTTTCAAGGGGAATTCAGACGCGATCCAGCTTCGCCCCTGATCCATGATCACCTTGCCTGACCCCACACCTCCCAGTGGCAACAAAGCGCGCACCAGGGGATCGGAAAACTCATAATAAATCAGGTCTGACATCACCACATCGTTCTTTTCATCCACAGGGCGCTTGACCGCCTTGAACACCGGATCCTGGATACCAATGGCAAACTCCATTCCGGTGGTCTTGCGCGCGGCAAGAAAAATATCGGCAAGACTACCCCCCAACTCCACAGAACCGATGTGCTCTTTGTTGAAAAAGACCGGATAGACCACCCGCAATCCTGGTCCGGCGCGTCCCACCTCCAGACCGACCACGGGTTGACGCCGCTCATTGGCTACGACCACGGTCGAGCGGAAGGAGGTAAGGTCATCCCCGAACTTGGCAGGCATATGGGCGCGCAGAAAACTGGTGGCCGGAGGCAGGTGAAACTGAAACTGATCAATCTGATAATGAGGGCCCAATCGCTCCTTGAAAAAGGGCGCGGTCATCCTGGCCAATCCGTCACGATCCCGTTGCGCAAAGGCTTTGACCAACTCCTGCCCGTTCAGCAAGGATTCCACAGCCAAAGAGAGGTCCACGCCGCGCGATTCGATCTGGTGCTCGACAATTCCCCCGAAAACCCGCGCGCTCTCTTCGGATTTGCGCATCACCGCCTGCAGCGTCTCCTGATGCCCCAGATAACTCAGAATCCCTCCCATGACCACCATGGCCAGCAAAATCACAGATAGAATCTTGAATCGCAAACCACGAAGACGTTGCATGTAAAACCCCTGCGATGAAATCTTTTAATTGATAATACAAATTATCAGTTTACACCTGTTATAAACAATGAATGCAGACACATA
>JADFZD010000049.1 GCA_015232705.1 Magnetococcales bacterium
CCGATGGATGCATTGACCTGCTTTTCGGTATCGATGAAACCCGCAAAAGCCTTGGCATAGGCCTCGGACATGGCGATGGGGGGGCGCAAGCGGTCGGACGCCATCGGGCGCCAGTGGTCAAGCGTGGAGGAGGTGGTGTGCCCGCCGTGGTGGCCAAGAAGGGGGTGACCTTCACCAAGAAGGCGGCGCCCAAGGCCCTGCCGGCCCCGGCCAGATCCACCGGGAGTGGCGTGAAACTTGACATGGGTGGAGGGGCCACGGACGATGAGTTCGAGACCTTCTGAAACAGGGGAGTGAAAGAGACGCGCCGGATGATCCATCCGGCGCGTTTTGGCCTCATGGGTAGTGCGTGTGTACCGTGAACTTCCCTGAAAACGGGGATTCACGGGTGAGCGTTCGGTATACCCGGTCAGGCATTGGCCATAGGCAGGCGCATGAAAGTTCTTTTTTACAAATGGCTTCCCTGGATGGTGTTGTGCATCGGCCTGGGCGTGACCTATGTGGCGCAGCGTGTCGCGACCATCGACGTTCATCACGAGATGCAACGGGAACTGGTTTATCGGGCCAAGGATATCGCCACCCGCATCACCCAGCGCATGATGGCCTACGAGCAGGTATTGCGTGGCGTGCGTGGGTTGTTTGTCGCATCCGCCCCGGTGACGCGCGCCAGGTTTCGTGATTATGTGTCTGAATTGGTATTGGAAGAGAAATACCCAGGCATTCAGGGAGTGGGATTTTCTTTGAGAATTCCGCCCGACCAGAAAGCCGCACACATCGAATCGATCCGTCTGGAGGGCTTTCCCGAATATTCGATTCGTCCCGATGGGGAACGCGCCCTTTATACCTCGATCCTCTATTTAGAACCGTTCACCAACCGCAATCTGCGCGCCTTTGGTTTTGACATGTATTCCGATGACGTGCGTCGGGCGGCGATGGAAAAGGCATGGGAATCGGGCAAGTCCGTTCTTTCCGGCAAGGTCAAGCTGGTGCAGGAGGATGGGGTGCAAGAGCAACCCGGCTTCTTGTTGTATGTGCCGGTTTATCATTCCGTCTCCTCCCAGGGGATCCCGGACGAATACAAAGCTGATATGAATGGTTGGACACATTCCACTTTTCGCGCCAGCGATCTGATGGAAGGGATCCTGGGTCGCTATTCGGAAGGGCTGGATCTGGAAATTTTCGACGGCTCTCAAGAAGACCGGTCGAATCTGTTGTACGACTCGGATGGTCATCTCTCTTCGCCTCGTAATGGGCCTGAATCGATCTTTCGCACCACGGATCGGCTGGGGTTGTTTGGTCGTGTCTGGACCTTAAGTGTACGCAGTCTTCCGAGTTTCGAAGCGGGTCTGGCGAGACAAGGGATCGGGGTCATCCACTACACCGGGATTCTTGCCAGTGTGTTGTTTGCGCTGTTGGTTTGGCAATTGGTGACCGGTCGCGCACGTGCCGTCTCCCTGGCAGAGGAGATGACCCGCGAATTGCGCGAGAGCGAGTTGGAGAGGCGGCGTAGCGAGGCGTTGGTGCGTGCCATGGTGGATACCGTGGTCAACGCCATCATTGTCATCGACGCCAACAAAATCGTGCATCTCTTCAATCCCGCCGCACGGCGCATGTTTGGATACTCCGATGAAGAGATACTGGGACAGAACGTGAACCGGCTCATACCTGATCCGGTACATGGGGCGCATGATGGTTATGTGGATCGCTATTTGGCGAGCGGCGAGCGCGTGGTGCTTGGCACTTGCCGGGAGGTCTTTTGCCTGCGCAAGGATGAGAGTCAGTTTCAGGCGGAGCTGTTCATCAGCGAGATGAACGTTGGTGGTTTTCGTATGTTTGTGGGGGTAATTCACGACATCACGGATCGCAAGCGGGCCGAGGAGTCGCTGATTCTGGCGCGGCGGGTGTTCGAGAATGCCGGCGAGGCGATTTTGATTACGGATGCTTTCGGCAAGATCACCGATGTCAATCCCGCGTATGAGCGCATCACCGGTTATGCGCGGGCTGAAGTGTTGGGCAAGTCTCCGAATGTGACCAAATCCGGGCGCCATGCTGCCGAGTTCTACAAGATGATGTGGAACCAGTTGACATCGGAAGGAAAGTGGGAAGGGGAGATCTGGGACCGGCGCAAGAACGGCGAGATTTTTCCGAAGTGGGTATCGATCAGTGCCATTCGCAGCGCGGCGGGCGATCTTACCAACTACATGGCCATTTTCATGGACATCACCGACCAGAAGGCGGTGGAGAACAAGTTGGAGCGTCTGGCCTTCTACGATGCTCTGACCGGCTTGCCGAATCGCATGTTTTTCCGCGAACGTCTGGCGCAGGACATCATGCTCGCCAAACGCCAGAAGAACAAACTGGCGGTGATGTTCATCGACCTGGACCGTTTCAAGTGGGTCAACGATACGTTGGGTCACGAGGCTGGGGATGGACTGCTCAAGGAGATCTCCCACAGGCTCAAGGGGTGCGTGCGTGAGAGTGACACGGTGGCGCGCATGGGGGGAGACGAGTTTACGATCATCCTCACCAATCTCAACACCACCGATCATGTGGCGGCTGTGGCGCAAAAGATCATCTCCTCGGTTCGTGAACCGGTTCAGTTGTTGGGACAGAATGTCTATGTCGGCGCGAGTGTGGGGATCTCGATGTTTCCGGTGGACTCGTCCAACATGGAGACTCTGATCAAGCATGCCGACATGGCGATGTATCAAGCCAAGGAGGCAGGCCGTAACACCTTTCGGTTTGCCTCGTCGGATGTGCATACCAAGGCGTTTGATCGTATTTCCATGGAGGATGATCTTTACAAGGCGTTGGATCGACAGGAGTTGGTGCCCTATTATCAACCGAAGTGGGATTTGATCAGGCAGTGTTTGTGTGGGGCCGAAGCGTTGGTTCGTTGGATCAAGCCGGATGGGAAGTTGGTGAATCCTGGTCAGTTCATACCGTTGGCCGAGGAGACCGGTCTGATCCTGCCGATAGGCAAGAGGATATTGGAGACTGCGACCAGCGATACGGCCTCCTGGACGCACGGCAAGGGGAATTGTCCATTCAAGATGGCGGTCAATCTTTCATCTCGGGAGTTTCAGCAGGCGGATTTGTTGGAGCAGGTACGGGATGTGCTGGCCAAGACCGGTTTATCGCCGGAGAGGTTGGAGATCGAAATCACCGAGAGTATGGTGATGGGGAATGTTGAGAAGGCGATCGAAATCATGAACCGGTTGCGCGATCTCGGTATTTCGTTGGCCATGGATGATTTTGGCACCGGCTATTCGTCGTTGGGCTATTTGAAGCGTTTTCCATTGAGCACTTTAAAGATCGATCAATCGTTTGTGCGTGATTTGCCGGCCAGTGAGGGAGATGGTGCGATTGTCGAGGCGATTCTTTCTATGGCCAAGGGATTGAAGATGCATGTGGTGGCTGAGGGGGTGGAGACGGAGGCGCAGAAGCGTTATTTGGAGGAGCGAGGGTGTGAATCGATACAGGGGTATTTGATTGGCAGGCCGATGCCGGAGGCTGATTTTGCGCGGCTGTTGCCGATCGGGAAATGGTGAACCGGTTTGTTTTTTTGTGTGACGCGTGTCAGGGCGTGTTGACATATGGCGTCAGCGGCCTTGATAGGGTGTTGCGGCGCCCTTTCGCGGCTCAAGATACTCCCGTGTATGTCGCGCCTTGATCTGAAGGTTCGCAGACTTCATCCTGGATCCGGAAGTTGCGGGTGATTGCATGAGCTAACATATAGGTTCATATGGTGAATTGTAAGAAACCGAAGTTGCCTTGTTGGTAATGAGGCTTTCTTCCGATTTGCCAGATGGATCAAGAGGTTGCCACAGGTGATTGCCCGAAATCCCGGATCTAGGTTCATAGGTCAACACGCACTGGAATTTTCTTGGACTGCTTTTCAACGATGGCGAAAAGGCCCCATTGCGGTAATCATACGAAAAAAGGCAAAACCTCGGGGCTTCGCCCCGAACCCTGCAGGCGCCACTGGACCCTGGACCGCGTGGACTTTCGAGGGTTTCGCCCTGTTTCAGCCCCTGCTTCTGTCCTCTCTCTTCTGCCGTTTACTTCTTGATCTGCCTCAACGCCCAATCCGCATGCTCTTGCACCAGCGGTGCAGGATGCTTTGACAACGCTACCAACGCCGGCAACGCCTGAGGATCCCCCCAGTTTCCCAATGCCGTGACAACGTTACGTAAAAGCCGCACCAACCCGATCCTCTGTACCGGTGTCCCGGCAAAATAAATCTGAAAATCTTTCTCATCCATCTGCGCCCACGCCAACAACGAACGAAAAAACACGCTCGGATCGCCAAATGCGCGTTCCTCAAGCAACTCCCGTCTTTTGTCATTCGCAAACCGGGTCCAGGGGCAGGCCGTGATGCAGACATCACATCCGAAAATCCGATTGCCCATCGATCTCCTGAACTCCTCCGGAATCGCTTCCCTGTTCTCCACCGTCAGATAGGCCAGACACCGCCCGGCATCGATTTGATAATCACGGTTCAAAGCCCCGGTGGGACAGACTCTTTGACAACGATCACAGCGCCCGCAATGATCCTGTTCAGGAGAATCCGGCGGGATCGGCAGAGGTAAAAAGAGCTCTGCAAGCATCAATTGACACCCAAAATCACGGGTGACCAGCAGGGTATTCTTCCCCTGCCATCCAACTCCGGCAGCCATGGCAAGCGGCTTCTCCAACAACGGCGCCGTATCGACGAAACTGCGATGCGGGATCGCTTGACCAAACTCACGTTCGAACCAGACGGCCAGTGCCTCGGTTTTCTCCCGCAGAACGACATGATAATCGGCATGCCGCGCGTAAGCCGCAATCAACCCGCGTGATGGATCGTGATCATCGGCACACGCATGATCCGGGAAGTGCCATCCCAGAACCATCATGACCCCTTCATCGCTCCCGATCAACCTGGCCGGATCCGCCCTTTTTTCCGGAGTGCGCGCCAACCATGTCATGCTGGCATGACGTCCCTCGGCAAGCCAGGGGAGCAAGGCATCCGATCGGGGCGGCGGTCTCAAGGCCGCAAAACCAACCACGGCAAATCCCATGGCAAGGGCTTGGGCACGCAACGCCTCTTTCCGTTGCCCCCAAGGATTGCTAAACTGCGATAAGTCGTCTGGATCCACCATGCCGCGACCTGTTTGTTTGTGGAATTTCCGTCCGGGCATTCCACATCTTGGGGGGTGAGGGGCTCGCCCCATGTTGCAGACTGCTTAAAAAGGACTTCTCGATGTTGCCCTTGGAACCCTATTATGAACTCTCCGACGCCGATCTGGATAGGCGTATTGCCACCGCCAAGCAGACGCTTGGCTCCTCGTGCGTGATTCTCGGTCACCACTACCAACGCGAAGAGGTGTACAAATTCGCCGATCTCACTGGCGACTCCCTCAAACTCTCCCGATTGGCCTCGCAACGCGCCGAAGCCCGTACCATTGTCTTCTGTGGCGTACATTTCATGGCCGAGGTGGCCGATATCCTCTCCGCCCCAAGTCAAACCGTGATCCTGCCGGATATGGCCGCCGGCTGCTCCATGGCGGATATGGCCGATCTGCCCCGTGTCGAGACCGCCTGGCGTGAACTGGGACAGATCATGGAGGTGGATCGCCTGGTCACGCCGATCACCTACGTCAACTCCATGGCCGATCTCAAAGCCTTCTGCGGCGATCACAACGGGTTGGTCTGTACGTCGTCGAACGCCACGAAAATTCTGGAATGGGCCTTCGCGCATCGCGAAAAGGTGCTCTTCTTCCCGGATCAGCATCTTGGAAGGGTGAGTGCCCACGACCTGGGAGTCCCCCTGGATCAGATGGTGCTCTGGGATCCGACCCGCCCCCTGGGAGGATCGAGCCCGGAGGCCCTGCGCGCTGCCAGGGTGATTCTGTGGGATGGCTACTGCTCGGTCCATCAAATGTTCCAACCGGCGCATATCGAACTGTTCCGTGCCCGCCATCCGGGCATCCGGGTGATCGTCCATCCGGAGTGCTCCTTCGAGGTGTGTCAGATGGCCGACCTGCGTGGTTCGACGGAGTTGATCCAAAAGAGCGTGCGGGAATCCCCATCCGGGGCGATCTGGGCCGTGGGTACGGAGTTGAACCTGGTCAACCGCCTGAAACACGAGATGCCGGACAAGGAGATCCATTTCTTGTGTCCGACCATCTGTATGTGCTCGACCATGTTTCGCATCGACGCCCAGCATCTCTGCTGGACCCTGGAAAATCTTCTGGAAGGGGAGATGGTGAATGTGATCTCCGTGCCTCCCGAAGTGGCCGCTCCAGCCCGTGTGGCACTCGAGCGCATGCTGGCCATCGTGTAAGCCCATGTCCACCCTGGATCGTGCCATCGCCCTGGCCGCCGAGGCCCATCTCGGTCAACTGGACAAGGCCAGACAGCCTTATATTCTCCACCCTTTGCGCTTGATGATGCGCCTGGAGACGGACGAGGAGCGCATCATCGCGGTGCTGCACGACGTGATCGAGGATTGCGGGGTGGACCTGGAATCCCTGCGCGCACTTGGTTTTTCGGATCCTGTTCTGGAGACACTGGATCGTTTGACCCATCGTCCAGAGGAGTCCTACGACGACTACATCGGTCGCATCGCCAATCATCCCCTGGCGAGAAGGGTGAAGATCGTCGATCTGGAAGACAACATGGATGTTCGTCGTCTGCCTCCACCGTTGATCGAGTACGATTGGGCGCGTTTGCAAAAATACCATCGCATCTGGTCCTATCTGCGCTCCCTTGAGAACGGTTGATCGGACGAACGCGCATCTTTCTCTCCTTACCGCACGTCCTGGATCTCGGTGTTCCATCGCGTCCGTGAGTCACCATCCTCGAACGTTGGGTTGACTCACCGATGCAACACCCTCCCTGACTGGCAAAGTTGTTGCAGACCACTCGGAATGAGGATGTGAACCTGGAAATAATTGCCCGGCTGGATCAGGATCTTGTGATGCATCCCATCCCACCGATCGGTCATCCTGGGATCAGACTGGGAAAGTCAACCTGCGTACATTGCCTCTGACTCATTGTGTAGGTGGATTCACGGGGGCATTCAGGTTCCCCAAGCGTGTAACCAAATGTAAATGTTTGATTTTTAAATTGACTTGTCATGATGGGTTGTTCATAGTTTTTTACTGCGGAACTCC
Organism: Magnetococcales bacterium; assembly: GCA_015232705.1. Lineage (GTDB taxonomy): Bacteria > Pseudomonadota > Magnetococcia > Magnetococcales > Magnetaquicoccaceae > Magnetaquiglobus. The sequence goes on from JADFZD010000049.1 coordinate 7,161, forward strand.
CGAAAGGGAGTTCCGCAGGATGGGGGCGAGGGGGGGCTCCACCCACCCTGCAAGTTTTTGATAATCCTGGATTTGGCAGTTGCGAATGATCGTATGAACGACCATATTGGTTTCTATGGTGAATGGCAAGAAACCAAAGTTGCCAAGTCGGTAATGAGGCACTCTTCCGATTGGCCAGATGGATCAAGAGGTTGCCTCAGGTGAGCGTTCACAACTGCCGGATCTGGGGCGTGTTGACTTGGGAAGGCGGCGTGCCTTCAGACATGGCGCGATGACCCGAGCAGCGCAGCATATAAAGAGAGTATGTGAGCCGCGAAGGGGCGTCGCAACGCCGTATCAAGGCCGCTGACGCGCCATGTCCTAGTGTAATAGCCTTAAAATGATTTTTGTGATGTCGGAGCCATACTCATCCAGATGATTTCGGAGTTGGACGGGTATGCCAGCCCAGAACGTGGACCAATGGGGAAACAGAATGCGTATTGGCTTGAGAAATCGGAATTTCGGTCTGTTGCTGTTCATCCTGTCGGGAATCTGGATCTCGATGGCGCAGGGTGTGGCGGCAACCTATGATGCCACGGGACGCTGGACGGTGGATGTCACCCCCGATACGCCGTCTATGCCGCTGGCAGCGGGTTGCTTGGTCATGCCCAAGGAGACCATTATGTTCTCCCTGTTGAGCCAGAGCGGGGATGCCTTCACGATCCAGGAGTTTGCCGAAATCGAAACGACAGGCACCATCCAGGGTGAACAGTATACCTATCATATCAACCGATCCGACGGCAGCGTCCACGATATCACCCTGACACTGAGCAGTCAGGATGCCGCAACGGGCACCGTGGCCAGCAGTTGGTCCGATGGTGCGGGGGGGAACTGTTCGGCCACCGGGAGCCTGAATGCACGACGCGCCCACGACGCCTCTTTTTCTTTGTCCGGGGCCTGGACCATCCAATTCGGCGCCGAACAACTCGATGCCACGCTCTCCGATCCTGCCTGTTCCCTTGCTTCTGCCCGTTCGTATCAGGCGCTCATTGATCAGAATGGCAATCGTTTTACGGCCACACTCGATACCGGTTTGCAACTCTCCGGGGAGATTGATCGGGCAGTGCACATCTTTGCCGATAAGCAACTGCTTACGCAACCCCATATTTCGGTAAACCAATTTGTGCTTGTCAATGCCAACCAGGGGAACGGAACGACCCATTGGAGCCGTTTGCAGGGTAAACTGGCCTGTTCGGGTTCCAACGTCATCACTTTGACCCGCTCGGGTGTGACGGTGGATCCGAACGGGCAGTTGGCCATTGGTTCGATGAATCTGACCGTGGGTCAGTCCCGAGGGGTTACGTTGACCCAGGTGCGGGGTACCCCATCGATCACGGTTGAGCCGGAGAGCGGCGTCGTGACTTTGGAGACGCTGGGAGGGATGACCACAGTGCGTTGCGATGCCGAGGGATCGGCCACGTTGACCGTCACCGACGCGAATGGTTCGGCGACCGCGCCGGTCAAATGCGTGGCCGGGGCCACGGGATCGCCTGTGAATGACTCTTTGAGCCAATGGCTCTTCAAGCCGGGCGTCACTCTGGTGACCGAAGAGCACTGGCGTGGCAGCGAAAGCGGCAGCCCGGACCATCGGAGCGTCCGTTGGTCACAATTCGGTGTTGCGACCTCTTTTATGACGCGTGGCAGCCTGTTGAACTCCGTTGGGGATCAGGGATTGTATTACACCCTGGATGAGAGCGGCCTGACCTTCCATGGGGAGAGGTCATTCGACTCGGGCCAAGGCAAGATCCGGCGTCGCGCCTATTACGGTTTTGTCAACGCACCTTCACTCGAATCCGGCGCGGCGGGGATCACCGAACAACAGGTGGCCCCTGCCAATCTGAAGACGCCAGCGACGGCACTGCCAGGGCAAATCGCCCTTGGTGCGCCGGTGACCACCCTGCGTCTCGAACAGGAGATCGATGCCAACGATCAGGCGATCGCCAACCGCTGGAATCTGGTGCAGCAGACCATCGAGGTGACCGGTCCAATCGATCTGCTTGCCGCCGATCCACCCGCATCCCTGGCGAGCGACAGCCGTTTTCTGGCATGGCGGGATGGGATCACCGATCTGGAACTGTTGGGCAAACTGACTTCGGTGATCCGGTTGCAGGTGAGCGAATCCCG
>JADFZD010000004.1 GCA_015232705.1 Magnetococcales bacterium
TAATGAGGCTTTCTTCCGATTTGCCAGATGGATCAAGAGGTTGCCGCAGGTGATTGCCCGCAACTGCCGGATCTAGGTTTAAACCGCACCCAGCTTGGAATGTGTCGTTTTTGCTGGTGAAAAAGGGGAGAGGGTCTGGGGGATTCATCTCCCAGGGTTTTGATTTTAGCGCGCTCTCCAAAAGAAGCATTTTCGCCTCTTTTGCAAAAAGTGCGCTGCGCGCCGCCTTCGTGGGAGTCGTTTCCGTTTTTTGGAAACGTCCCACATCTTGCACGCGGCCAGTTGGAAAACGTCGTATCCCATGATGGGTACGGTTTGAAAACCAAGTCACACAGTCAAAATCAGAACCTCAGGGCTTCGCCCCGAACCCTGCCAGGGACCATTCCTGGACCCCACCCGTTGGTATTTACCCCATCACAACCCCTTGGCCAACGCCTCCCGCGCTGACAACGCCGGCTTCTGCGACGATGGTACCTCTCCCAACAAACTGTATATGACCCATTCATAACGCTGCTTGGCCTCACGCGTCGCCGCATCCGCCACCGCTTGCATCTTGGAGAGCTTGAAATAATCCCCACCCAGCAAACGCAACGCCTTCATGGAACCCAACTTCTTGGCAATGCCACAGGCCAACATCTGCTTGCCGGACACATGATTGATGCGCTGAAAGGCCCCCTCCATCTGAATCGGATCCCCCTCCTGCACCAACCCCCAAGCCAATATCTTGCCGGCGACGGAATCTCCACGCATCATGCGCGCCGCCCTGCCCATCACCTTCGGCTTGCTCTTGTCCTTCTCCTCCAGACTGCGCTGCACCAGCTTGGCCGTGAGAATCTCACCCGCATCCGTATCGTCGGTGACATACTTTTCGAGTAGGGTCACCAAAGCCGCAGTATCGGCCAATTTGGTCAAAGCCACAGCCAGAATCGCCGTGGCCTTGGCATTGCCCTTGGTGGCGGTCAGGGAACGCACCAAAGGCTCAATGGCAACCTCCTTGCGGTTGACAATGCCTGTGGCCAGAATCGTGGTGCCCGGCGACTCGTTGGCCATCAGCTTGATCGCCTCCAACATCTGCTCCATGGTTCCACGACCCATCACCTCCATGGCCCAGATGATCTCCGCATCCGGCTGATCCGGCGGAGCCGTGGCAATCGCACGAATCACATGGTTGATCGTCCCCTGCTCGGCAATCCCCATGGCCAACGATTTCATCGCCTCCGGACTGATCGTGGCATGACGCAACCCGTCAATCAATGGATTGACCCCTTTGTGGGAAACAATGCCATGAGCCAAGGCGTTGACCAATTCGATGTCCCCAGAAACCTTGGACATGGCATCCACCATGTGAAATGCCTTGACCTCCGGATGACGCAAAATTTCGGCAATCATGGTGCGAACCTGGGCCGGATCGTCCTGAAGCTTGCCCAAGACATCGATCATCTTCTTGAGCTTGCCTTCCTGAATCACACCCTCGACATCGACGTTGCTCTTCTTCTCCTCATGGTACTCCGAGGAGGAACCGCCGGATGAGGTGCCACCACTCTTGCGAACACCACCCTTTTGTGGCTCGTCATCGAACTCCTGTGCCGGCACGAAACGGGTGGAAAGGTTGTCCAACGCCTGAGGCGCCTTGTCCCCCAAAGCATCCTTCAGGATGTCGCGTATCTTATCCAACTGTTCTTGTGTGTAAATGTCCCGTCCCGCCATCGATCCATCCCCATGTTGCTTGAATTGCAAACTTACTCGGATACCATGGATTTTGCTGCATCGCTTGCGCTATTCTATCACATACTATCGAAGCAAGACGATACCAACTCCATCTATATTTGTGTACGGGGCCTAAAAACATGACCAATCACCCATCCGGCCAAACGCTCGTGCTTCTGGACGACCTGAATCCGGAGCGTCAACGCATCTACCTGGAGAGCCGATATCTGGCCATCGATACCGAGACCATGGGCCTGAAGACCCGTCGCGATCGGCTCTGTCTGGTGCAAATGTGCAACGAGGCGGGGGTGATCACTCTGGTGCAAACCCGAAACCATCAGGCCCCACGCCTCAAGGAGGTGCTGGAATCCGACAAGGTGCTCAAAATCGCCCACTACGCCCGCTTCGACATCGCCGCCATCAAGCATTGGCTGAAGATGGATCTCCATCCGGTTTTCTGCACCAAAATCGCCTCACGCCTGACCCGCACCTTTACCGATCGACACGGCCTGAAGGATGTGACCGCCGAACTCCTCGGCGTCGAACTCGACAAGGAACAGCAATCCTCGGATTGGGCCGCCGAGCAGCTCACCGCGAAGCAGATCGCCTACGCTTCCGCAGATGTGATCCATCTGGTGGCACTCAAGGAACGGTTGGAAACGCTGCTGCGCCGCGAGGGCCGACTGGAGCTGGCGGAAGCCTGCATGCACTTTCTGCCGCAACGCGCGGCACTCGACCTGGCCGGTTGGGAGGAGGAGGACATCTTCGCCCATCACTGATACCCGGCCCCATTCACACCTGGTACAGCGCGGCGCATGAATCACGCTGCGCCGCCATTGTCTCAGGTGATCGCAACTGTGTCGAAGCCGGTTTGAACGTTTACCGCCCCGTTCCGACCATCGCGATCCTCTCTGCCCATGCCGAGGCCGAAGCACGAGAGAGATCCAGCATCCAGTCTGGATAGAGTCCCAGCAGCAGGATCAATCCCGCAAAGGTGTAAAGCACCAGTTTTTCGCGCGGCAGGAGTTCTGGCAGAATTTCCGGCAGATTTCTGTTCAGCGGGCCGAGAAAGGCTTTGCGGTAAAAGCCGAGAAAATACCCGGCGCCGAGGATCACCCCGCCCAGTCCGGCCAATCCGGAGCCGGCGTGCGCCTTAAGGCTGCTGATCACGAGCAGCAGCTCTCCGGGAAAGCCAGAGGTCAACGGCATGCCCATGCCAGCCAATCCCAGCAGCAGAAACAGGCCGCTCATCACCGGCAGAGGTCGCGCCAGCCCCCCCAGATGGATCAGATCCGTGGAACCGACACGCTGGTGCAGGAATCCGATCAAAAGGAAGAGTCCCCCGGAGGTGAGGGCAAAGTTGAACAGCTGATTGACCGCCCCTTGTACCCCCTGGACGGTCAGAGTGGCCAGACCGAGCACCACCAGGCCGACATGGCTGATGGACGAAAAGGCAAGCATGCGCCGCAGGTTGGTTTGGGCCAGGGCCGAAAGCGCGCCGTAGACGATGGAGACCACGGCCAGTCCGGCAAGCAACCAGTGGAGTTCGCGGGCCACGTCGGGCGCGAGCGGCAAAAGAAAGCGCAGCAGTCCGTAGGCGCCGAGTTTGAGACCGGTCATGATGGCAGTCATCGAGACCGGTCCTTCCATGGAGACGATCGGCAGCCAGACATGCAGGGGAACCAGAGGCACCTTGATTCCGAAGCCGACCAGCAGCAGGAAGAAGACCGGCCATTGGGTGCTTTTAGGCAGAGGATGTTGCAGCCACCGGGTGAGATCGAAGCTCAGCGTCTGTCCAGGTTGGGCTTGAGCCATGATGAGCAGGCCGAAGAGGAGTGCGGCTCCGCCGGCGAGCATGAAGAGGGTATATTTGACCGCTGCGTGACGCCGATCCGGCCCCATGCCCCACAGAGCGATCAGGAAGTGGATGGGTATCAGGGTCAATTCCCAGAATAGGAAGAACAGCAGAGCATCGAGGGCGCAGAACAGCCCCATGGTCACCCCTTCGAGGAGCAGGAGCAGGGCGAAGTAGAGGTTGGGCAATACCCGACCGGTGAGGTTCCAGTTGGCAATCAGGGTCGCCAGAAAGAGCAGTGCGCAGGCCGGGAGAAGCAGTACCGAGAGTCCATCGACCCCCAGCAGGTATTCGGCGTGGATGGAGGGGATCCAGGTATGGCGTTCCATCAATTGGAAGCCGGACAGTTGCGGATCGATTTTGGCGACCACGTTCAGAGAGATCAGCAGTTCGCCGATTCCCACCCCGACCGCGAGTGCGCGTGCCTGGCGGGGGTGTGGGGCGAGCCAGGCCAGGAAGGCGCCAAGAAGCGGCAGACCGATCAAGACCGTGAGAAGCGGAGGGCTGTTCATGGCCGTTCTCCGTGGTGTGCAAAGGGTGCGGCCAAGGTCTGCGCGCTCTTTTTGACCAGTGCCAGCCAGGGATCCGCGTTGAAGCCCGAGGCGAGTTGCACGGCGATCAAGAGGGCGGCCAACCCTTTTTCGATGGTGGTTGTGCGTGCCATTGAGGCGAGCGGAGGGGCCTGCGTGGCGTGTGAGGCCAGGAAGGCACGTTGAAAGGCCCAGAGCAGGCAGGCAGCGGCGGCGACGTTGCCGAGTGCGGCAAGTACGGTAACCAAGGCGCCGAACCGTTCTATTGCGGCCTCCAGGAGGAGGTGTACGGCATCGAAACCGGGTGTGCCGGGCATACCGACCACGGAGAAGGCGGCGACCAGGAAAGCGATGCCCACAAGCGGCAGTGGGGAGAGGAGTCCACCGAGTTTTTCGAAGCCCAGGCTCTCGGTACGTTGATGGACGATCCCTACCATGAGCATCAGGGTAGAGATGGCCAAGCCGAAGGATCCGGAGAGCATGATGCTTCCCTGGAAGGCGTGGGGGTGGAGACTGAACAGGCCGATCACCAGGATCCCGGTATGGCTGACCACGGCGTAAGCGAGGAGTTTTCTTAAATTCTTCTGAACCAGGGCCAGGAGTGCGCTATAGAGGATTCCGACCGCGGCGATGGCGATGACGAACGCATGCCAGCGCCAGGCTGCTTCGGGAAAGAGTGGAAAAAGAAAGCGCAGCATGCCATGGATTCCGGTTTTGAGTCCCAGGAGGAGCACCATGGCGGCGGCGACGGTGCCATGTTCCATGACCTGGGGCAGCCAGCCGTGAAGGGGGAAGAGTGGCACGCGGATGGCGAGGCCATAGAACAGCAGGAAGAAGATGACGTTTTGCAGATAGGGACTGCGTTCATCTCCGAGGATTGCGGTCCATTCGAAGGTCCATTGGCCTCCGGTCAGTTCAGCGTGGTGCCAGCCGAGCATGAGGGTAGCGGCGAGCAGCAGCAGGATGCTGGTTCCCATGAACTGGTAGTAGCGTTGATTGGCGCGTCGTTCGTCGGAGGAGAGCGACCAGGTGGAGAGCAGGTAGCCAACGAAGCCGGTTTGCAGCGTTGCCATGAGGGTATACCAGAGCAGGTCGAGTGTTGCGAACTGTCCGACCAGGGTAGCCTCTGAAGCGAGCACGACGGTAAAGAAGCGGGGCAGGCGTTGGAAGCGACGCACCAGACCGCCGTAGAGCAGCACCAGCAGGCACAGGAAGGCGGAGAGGAGCACGAAAAGAACGGTAATCCCATCGGCTGCCGAGGTATGGATCAGCCAGTCGGTGAGTGGCAGGCGGGTATACCATTGCCAGTTGGCGAGGGTGGGATCGAACAGTTGATAAAGTCGCAGGCTGAGGAGCAGTTCGCCGAAGGAGGTGATGAGGGCGATGGGCCAGGCCAGCCAGGGGCGTTGGACGAAGAGCAGCCAGAGTGCGCCGAGTATGGGCAGGAGTTGCAGCCAGCCGAGAAGGTGGGTATCGATGGCGTGGATGGTCATGGTGGCGTGGTTCGTCGTGATCTCTTGAGTGTCACGGGGGTCCTGGGGCGTTTATCACCCCCGGCGGGGGCGGGGCGGCGCCCCGCGACTTTGCTTTTTTTCTTTATGTCCTTTGGCGCGACGTGATGCAGAACAAATTTTCACGTTTTAGGTGAAAATTTTTTACGCGCCAGCCTGGGCTGCGGGATCGTTTTGCAATTTTGGCAAAACGATCCCGCGAACAGGGCCCAAAATAAACACACCGCCGAAGACGGCTATCTGCCGAAAACCATTGTCCATGAACCATTGCCCAAAAGCGGCAACGATTCATGGACATATAAGAGAGCGCGCTTGCGCACTTTTTCGCAAATGACGCGAAGAGGTGCTTTTCGTGTAAGGCGCGCGAAAGTCAAATAACGTCAAAAATAAATCAAAACCTCAAGGACTTCGCCCTGAACCCTGCCAGGGGCCGTTGGACCCCATCCACGGGAGCCTGACCTCCACGCTTTTACAAAATAATCAAAAAGGTCAACACAATCATCAGGATCAAATACCTCGTCTCCCCCAGGGACTGCTCGGCGCGCGTCAAGTAGCTCCCCAGAAAGGCCAAAACCTTCACCAATCCATCACCACTGCTTTTTAGTACAAACTGTTCCTCGATCCAGGACAACACCAACGCCGCACGCTCCAATACCCGACCAAACATGCCACGCCCACCCGCTACCCCAATCCCGGAACCCTCGACCACCGTGGAAAAATCGTTCCACTCGGCACGCGCCGCCAACAGGGTCTCCCGCAACGGACGCCCGGCCATACGATTGATCACCAACTCCTCGAACATCCGGGCATCGCGCGCCAAAGCCATGGTGGGCCGGGTGATGAGGGCATCGGTCAGGGTATCAAGCCAACCACGATGCAACGCCAGATTGTACAGATCGTGACTCTGACCCAACCACTCCGGAACAGGTCGCACCGCTCCCTCACCCAGATGAAGATACGAAGGAGAGAGCAAAAATTGATAGAGACGCCAGGAGGCATGGGCTACCAGATGCCATAATGCCAAATCGAAATACCCGGCGCCACACGCAGCAAACATCAATCCCAACTGCGCCAGAGTGGCGTAGATCAGGGCGCTCTTGACATCAGTCTGCACCCGCCCGATGGCCGAAGCAAAAACAGCGGTGAGCATGCCAAGCAGCAACAAAAGCGCCATCAATACTGGGGCATGCCACAGCAACGGCTCGGCGCGAATCACCAGAAAAATGCCCGCATGCGCCATCAGGGCACCGTAAAAAACCGCGCTGGAGGGGGTGGGCCCCTCCAGGGCACGCGCGATCCAGGCGGAAAACGGAAGCTGCGCGGATTTGGCCAGGGCCGCGATCACCAGTCCGAAGGCAACAATCGGCACCGGCGGAGAGAGATGCTGATGCGATGCCAGGAACAGCTCGGGCCACTCCAACCCCGCACCCCACATCACGGCCATGGCCATGGCCAGAAGCAATCCCGCATCCCCGAAACGGTTGGTGACAAAAGCACGGGTGGCGTTCTCGGCAGCGGTGGCCCGGTCGCGCATGTAGGAGATCAACAGATAGGAGGCCAATCCAGCCAGCTCCCAGCCGATAAAGGTGATCACCAGATTGCCGGCCAGGGCAATGGTCAGCATGCCGCCGGCAAACAGGGACAGGATGGCGAAAAATCGATGAAAACCAGCCTCACGATGCAGATATTCAACCGAAAAACGAAGCGTCACCAGACATCCGGCAGCAGAAAGCGTGGCCATGAACAGACCGGGACGGTCGAGGAGCAGACTGACGGTCACCCGGAACTCGCCGCTCACCAGCCACGGAAAGTAGATCCGATGTCCCGGCGGACCCTGAATCAGGGCCATGAGATCCAGCAGCAACAGCGCCAATAACGACCCACCCACGGCAAAAAGAGCAATCCGGGCCGTGCCACGCTCCCCGGCCTCGCCGACCCGTCCTCCGGTCAACATGCCAACGCCGATCCAGAGCGCAGCCAACAAAGGAAGCAGCGGGATCAAAATCCAACCGTCAGGCCACGACATGGGCGGACTCCTCGGGCAGGGCAATAAGCGCGGGTGGCAGAGGATCGAAATGGCCCTGGTACCAATCCTTGGAGTTGTCGGCATATGGTGGCGCCGGCAGGGTGTTTTCCCAGATCTGCCAGCCGCTCCCAGGCACGAAGTGATGCATGACGCCACTCTCCGGATCCACACAGGCCAGCTCGATCCAACCGTTGCCCACCAGCTCGCGAATCGGCTCCTGACGCAGATAGATCTCGGTGAGAATCTCCGGACGCTGCTCGACGATCACCAAAAGTCGCATCGCCTCGTGGATCTCGATCATCTGGCGCGGCAGTCCGGTACGCAAATCCGAAGCACTCCCCTCCATCACCCCGAACAGACCGGTGATGTTATGCACCACCTTGGTGCCGCACCCGTAACGCTCGTTGTCCACGGTGGAAAAGTAGTACTCCAGACTGATGCCGGCACCCACCGGTCCTGCCGCGAGCAGGATCGATTCCACGATGCTCCCATCCGGATCGCGCGTCGGATCATAGGAGATCAGATACATGCGCCGATCGAAAAAAACACCGCGCGACACCGAACGCCGTCCGATCAAGGCCACGGCGTTGGTGGCATGACCCAGCTCCGGCCTGGCCTGACTGAAATCCACCCCACGGCGACGCATGTGCGCCAGAGCGCGCTCCCTGGAGCCATCGTGCGGAGCCGAAGCGAGCCTCCGCGCGCGCTCGTGCGCCGAGGCAAAACAGGCGGCTTGCAGGGGGGTCTCCAGACGAGCCAAAGCCCCCTTCCCCGCCGGCGGCAGCCGGTCATGGTCAAACCAGAAAAGCGCTTCGTTGCCGGTATTGTGCTCGCCACCGACAAACCAGCAATCCTCCGGGATGTCGATCCCCTGGCCACGCAAACGGGCGCGCACCTCGGGATGATTGGCCATGGCCGCAAACAGCCGGGCATTCGGCCCCCCGTGACGACCACTGCAGGCCCCGCAGTCGTAGGCCGCCAGATGCGGGTTGTTCTGACTGCTGCTCCCGTGTCCCAGAATCGCCACGATGGGCGCAAATCCGTCGGTCAGACCGATGGAACGCAGAAATCCGGCCACCCGCCCGGCCTGCTCATCCAGGGTGAATCCGACGCGCGGACTCTCCGGGGTGGCCGGGGTGTCGGGATCCGAAGCGGTCAGGGTCACCTCGGTCGGCACCTCGGTATCCATGTGATTGGCAAAGGTTCCGGTGAGACGGCTGAACGGTTCCGGAAGCCAACTTCGGGCCAGCAAAGAGACCCAGGCGACCGGAGCCAGCAGCGGGGTGATCAACGTCGGAATCAGCAATCCGCGATGCGTGGCGCGCATGGTCAACCGTTGCCACCAGCCACGGGTACCCAGCCAGCGCCGGTGCCGTCGCAACGCCGACTCGTGACCGGCACGCGGACGCTCTTCCACACGGTGCGAGGGTGTCACCACCACCGGACAGAGCGGCGACAAGCCGGCGTCGTCCAGGCCGCGCCAGCTGACCGGCACCCCGAAGAAGCCCGCCGCACCCAAAGTCTCCACACCCGGTGCGATCTCTTCCAAGTGACGCCGTATTCCCTCTTCGCGATCATCCATGCAGAAGATCACCTGCGCCTCGGGTCGTACCTCACGGGTCGCCCAACGCCCCCGGCCCCGATTGGCCAACAAAGCCGCAAAAATCCGCTCCCGATAGTGCCGTTCGTAGGCCTTGAGCCACAAGAAACCCTCCTGCTCGTCATCGACCGACTCAAGGACCGCCATCAAAGCGTGGGCCCCTTCCGCGCCGATGGCCTCCAGATCGGTCGCCGTCAGACCGAGATGCTGGCACAACAAAAACAGCGGCCAGGCGCGCGCACTGGTGACCGAGTGGGGTCGGGAACCGTTCAACCCATCGGTTTCGGTCCAGATCCGCCAGGCGATCTTGCGCCACTCGGCAGGCAGATCCGGATCACTGGCCGGAATATGAATCAATCGGGTGGCGCGCGTGGCCAGAAACTCCGGCAAGGACCCGGAGAAAAGGGCATGACGGGCGAAAAACTCCCCGCGATAGCGCTGAAAATGCCATCCCAACATGCCCAACGTCGGTTCGAGCAGCCAGATCGCCCGACTGAGCCGCAGGGCGAACAGCCGCTCCAGCACCAGCCGTACCGCCAGATAGTCGGCCATGGCCACCCGCGCCGTGCTTCCCCCATACCCCGGTCGCAGCGACCGCCACATCATCATTCCCGACCAGCCGGGCAGCTCCAGCGCCAGCCGCTCCAGATACCCGCCCCAGCGCGCCTCCGGCAGCTCCAACCGTTTCAGACAAAAGGCGATCGTCTCCAAGGCATCATCCGGAAGATCCGTCAGTTGCTCCTCCCAGTCCGGGAGATCTTCCAATCCCTGTCCCTGCTCCCGCACGGCATGCCGTTTCCAGGCCAGATAAAAACCCGCCTCCCGCTCCGGCAGAATCCAGCTTGCCACCCCCAGATCGAGAAAACCGCTCAAATAGCGCAACAGATAGGGCCGGATGGCCTCCAGAAGATCCTCACCCGTCACCAGACGCAACAGCCCGCGCAACGTCAGATCGCACCCTACCCGCCCGACCAGCGCCTCCCACTGACGCCCGGACTCCCCGCGAATCGCGGCGATGATCTCTCGCTGCCCCTCGTACTCGCCCAATCGGGTCGAGTCGTCCGAAAACGGCGCATCCTCCTCGCTGGCCAGATCGAGCCGCTGTTCGCCATACCCCTCCCGATGGCTCAACCCAAAGCGCTCCAGACAGGCGCGCCACAGCGCCCCCACCGCCAGACTCTCCTCTTCGAGGGCGAAATGATCGCGACTCTCCTGGGCGACGCCAGACTGCAACTGCTCCAACGCCCCCTTTTCGCCGATCTCCCAGGCCAACTGACGCGAAGTGATCGCCCCGATGCCATGTCGCAGCTTCAAGAACAGGATCTCGCCGCGACGCGTGGATGCGACCACCTCCTCGGCGCGTGACTCCGGATCCGCCCAGATCGCCGCTCGCAGATCCTCATGGTCGATGCGCCCCTCGGCGAACAATGCCCGAAAGCGCTCCGCAGGCAGATAGCCATAAATGCCGGTATAGTGGCGCGCCTTGGCCAGCGCCGTGGCAAAATCGTGCTTCTGAAAGCCATGCAGGGTGTTGTGATGGACGAAATCCCGAATCGACGCCTGACCCGGAACCAGATGTTCCAGATGGTGGATGGCCGCCTCGATTCTCTCGCGACCACTCATGGGCCTGTCCTGGTCATGGGAAGGGGGGTGCGCCATGCGCGTACCTCTACAGACGTGCGGCGAACAGATCGCCGAATCGGTTGAGGGATGCCTCCATCAGATTCAGCAAGGGCGCGGGCAAAAAACCCAACAGCACGATACCCGCCGCAAGTATGCCGGCAGCGGCCAACTCCAGGCGTCCCATGGGGGTGATGACCGGCAGTTTGGGCTGTTCGGGTCCGGTGCACAGACACCCGACGGTACGCACCGCATAGGCAGCGCTCACCAGCATGCCCACCGACACCAGCGCCGCCGGCCAGCCCCAGCGTTGCAAACCGGCGAGCATCACATGCAACTCAGCGATGAAACCCGAAGTTCCCGGCACCCCCACCGAGGCCATGAAGGCCAGAGCCACGAAAAAGGCCATGCGCGGCGCAACCCGGATCAGCGAACCGTAGGCGCGGATGTCGCGGGTATGGGTGCGCTCGTAGAGCAGACCGATGATCAGGAACATCGCTCCAGCGGTCAGGCCATGGGAGACCATCTGCAGCATGGCGCCGGTGATTCCGTCGTGGTTCAAGGTGGCGATACCGAGCAGTACCACCCCCATGTGGCTGACCGAGGAGTAGGCGATCATCCCCTTGAGATCGATCTGTTTCCAGGCGAGCACCCCGCCGTGGATCAGGTTGATGAAGGCCAGGGTGGCCAGGAGTCCCTGGAGGGCCAGTACGGCGTCCGGCAGCATGATGGCGGCGCGGATCAGACCATAGGAGCCCATTTTCAGCAGCGCGCCGGAGAGCAGGATGCTCACCGGGCTGGGCGCCTCGACATGGGCGAGTGGCAGCCAGCCATGCAGAGGAAAAATCGGCATCTTGACCCCGAAGCCGATCAGAAAGCCGGCGAAGATCAGAATCTGATGCTCGGTCGAGAGGCCGCGCAGACCGGCAGCCATCTCCTGCATGAGGAAGGAGTGGACATGGGAGGCGTCAAAGGCCAACAGCAGGGCGATCAGCATGAAAACCGAGCCGCCCATCGTGTAGAGCACGAAGTTCAAGGCCGCGCGATTGCGCTGTTTGCCGCCAAAGGTATTGATGAGAAAAAAGAGCGGCAGGAGGGTCAGTTCCCAGAAGATGTAGAAGATCGTCCAATCCTGGGCCATGAAGACCCCGATCATGGCGGCCTCCAGGAGCAGCAGCAGAATATGATAGGGCTTGATCCGCTCCCGGATGCCACCCGAAGCGAGGATCGCGACCAGGGAAAGGAGGGCGGCCAGAAGCAGCATGGGCATGGCGAGGCCATCGACGCCGAGGGCGAAATGGCTTCCGGATTGGGGGCGCCAGAGAGTTTTTTCCAGCAGTTGCAGCTCACCGTGGGTGGAGACAAAACCAGCCGACAGCCAAAGGGTCATGGCCAGGGTGGCGCTCGCTGCAAGGAGCGCCACGATGCGGGCACGGGCAGCGGGCAACAGGAGAATGACTCCGGCACCGACCACAGGCAGCAACAGCAGGGTGAGCAGAGGTTTCATGAATGACGGGACTGAGGGGTCTTCCCTTCCTGGGGTTCAGGAACCACAGGCTCCTGGCGAGATCCAAGGGGGCAACCCTTGGGATTTTTTTTGTTGACGCCTGGATCCGGAAAGCTGATCGCTCCTTGGGAGCCAAGCAATCACAAAACAATCATGTGATTTTCCAACCTGCGCGTCAACGGTTCATGCAGGACTTTCCACAAGAAGAGGAGGCCGGTCTCGCATCCGCCTGGATCCAGGAAGCAGATCGCTCCTCTGGAGCCAGGCAATCACAAAACAATCATGTGATTTTCCAACCTGTGCGTCAACGGTTCACGCAGGACTTTCCACAGGCAGAAGAGGCCGGTCTCGCATCCGCCCCAAACGATCGTAGATGCTGCCAAGGGCGAGCTGTTCGGTGGCAAAGATGTTGTCGCCACCACCCACGGTTTCGAAGAGTCCGGTGGCGTGCATCACCTGGAGGATCTGGCGCTTCAGACCCGAGAAGACCATGACGATGCCGTTTTTGTGCAACCGCTCCACCAGATGATGGATCACCTCCTCGCCCGAGGCATCGAGCTGGTTGATGCCGTCTCCCACCAGCAGCAGAAAACGGGCATCCGGCTTGGCGGCCACGGCGTTGAGGATCATCTCCTCGAAGTAGGAGACGTTGGCGAAGTAGAGCTGTCCATCGAAGCGGATGACGATGATCTCCGGGTCGGTGGGCAAATTGGGGTGAAAGGCCAAATCGCGGAAGGTGCCATCCTCGTGAAGACCGAGCAGGGCGACACGCGGACTCATGGTGCGATAGAGAAAAAGGATGATCGCCAGTCCGCCGCCGAAAAAGATCCCCTTGTCCAGATGCGGGGCAAAACCGAGCGAGGCGATGAAGGTGGCGATGGCGGCGATGCCGTCATGGCGGTTGGCGTGCCAGGCATGGCCGATAGCTTGGAAGTTGATCAGGCCGACCACGGCCATCATGATCACCGCCGCGAGCACCGCCTCGGGGAGGTGATACAGAAGCGGGGTGAGAAACAGCAGGGTGACCAGCACCATCAGAGAGGTGAAGACCGAGGCAAAGCCACTTTTGGCCCCGGCATCAAGATTGACCGCCGAGCGCGAGAACGAGCCGGAGGTGGGATAGGATTGGGTGAAAGAGCCGATCAGATTGCCGAGTCCCTGTCCGATGAGCTCCTGATTGGGATCGATGCTGTCGCGGGTACGGGCAGCCATGGCCTTGGCAATCGAGATGGCCTCCATGAAGCCGACCAGGGAGATCACCAGGGCGGTTCCGGCCAGGGAGAACATCCGCTCCATGTCAAGGTAGGGCAATGCCACATGGGGCAGGCCTTGCGGAATCGCGCCGACCACCTTGCCACCCATGGCATCGAAGCCGATCATCCAGCTGACGAGTGTGGAGAGGGCCACGGCGATCAGGACGCTGGGCAGTCCGGGACGTTTTTTCTTCAAGGTGAACATGATGATAAAAGAGAGCACCCCAAAGGCCAGGGATGGCCAGTGGACCAGGTGGAGCTGTTGCAGCACGCCCCAGATATCGATCAGGAAGTGTTCGCTGCGTCCCATCTTGACGCCGAAGATCTTGGAGAGTTGCGACAGACCGATGATCAGGGCGGCGGCGTTGGTGAAGCCGAGAATCACCGGGTGGGAGAGGAAGTTGACCACCACGCCGAGGCGCAGAAGACCAAGAGCCAGTTGCACCACGCCGATCATCAGGGACATGAGGATCGCCAGAGAGACGAATTCGTTGCTGCCGGGCTGGGCGAACGGCAACAGGGCCGAGGCGGTCAGAAGCGACACCACGGCCACCGGACCGGTGGCCAGCTGTCGCGAGGAGCCGAACAGCGCTGCCACAGCCCCGGGGAGGAAGGCGGCATAAAGACCGTAATAGGCTGGCAGACCAGCCAGATTGGCATAGGCCATCGATTGCGGGATCAACACCAGGGCCACGGTGATGCCAGCCACGATATCTGCGCGCAGGGTGTCGAGGCGCATCGGAAACCAGGCCAAAAACGGAAAGATTCGTACCAGTGGTAACATGAATTTCAATCCTCGCGCGTTAATTACACTTTGTCACATTTCAAACTTGTCGATTCGAGTATAATCCGTCATTCTCGCCAATTCTACTTTGTTGCGTTTCAAACATATCGTTTCGAGTCGATTCCGTCATTCCTGCCAAAGCGGGAATCCAGAATGCAACCTGGCGACATTTGGATTGATGCCATCAGAAAATGATTCAAAATCTTATAATTATCGATTGACAGATTGATTTATCCCTTGGCTGTCCGCATGCTTTCATGTCTGTTCAAAAAGGGCATTTGGAAGGGGCAATCAGAACCTTGGATTCTCGTTTTCGCGGGAATGACATGTCAATTCAAAAAGTCGCGCAATGCAAAATGGTTTCAGTTGAATAGGGCACAATAGAAACCAAGAGGCTGCAGGGCAATGACCAGACAGTCGATGCAGGCCTTGGTTGTCCGCCAGATGGCATGGCAATCGAGGAGCGCAGTTCGAATTTCTCCTTGATCGAAGCACCTCACGCGCCATCGCGGCGGTCAGCGCTCCTCCTCTTCTTCCCCTTCGCGCTTCTTGCGCAACCGCTGATTGAGCGCCTGCCGGGAGATACCCAGATAGGTGGCCGCCATCCCCTGATTGCCGCCGGCGCGCGCCATCGCCTCGGCGATCAGATCACGCTCGACCTCCTTCAAGGTCGGCAGACGACCGCTCAAACCCCGGAAGATCCCTTCGACCGAACTATCGATCGCGCCTCCACCCGCAACCACCCCATTGCCGGAGACCGCCCGCAACGCCTTGCGAATCGACTCCAAGGATACCTCACCCCCACTCCCGCGCGCTACGGCATCAAAAATCAGCGAACGCAATTGCCGAACATTGCCGGGAAAGGAGCCGGATGCCAGCAATGTAAACAGCTGAGGCGTCGCTTCGGGCACCTCCCGATTCAGACTCCGGGCCGCCTCCACGAGAAAATGACGCGTCAGCGGGGCGATATCCTCGGGACGCTCACGCAAGGGTGGAATCTCCACCCGATGCACCTGCAGACGGAAATAGAGATCCGAGCGAAACCGGCCATCGGCCATCATGGCATCCAGATCGCGATGGGTAGCGCACAGGACGCGCGCCTCGCTGACCTTGGCGACATCCGAGCCGAGGGGATAGTAGCGGCGCTCCTGCAACAGCCGCAACAGCTTTACCTGGGAAGTCTGGCCCAGATCGCCGATCTCATCGAGAAACAGCGTGCCACGCCCGGCCTTGGCGATCAATCCGGTGCGGGAGTCATCCGCGCCCGAATAGGCCCCTTTCTTGTGACCGAACAGGGTATCGGAAAAAAGAGAGTCGTCCAATCCGGCAGCATTGACCGGAACCAATTCGCCACCGCGTCCACTGATGCGATGCAGCGCCTCGGCAATCAGCTCCTTGCCCACACCGGTCTCGCCCGTGATCAGCACCGGCTCGCCCGTGGAGGCGATCGCCTCCACATAAGCGAACACGGCGCGCATCTTGGGGCTGACGGTGATGATCGCGGCAAAGGCGTCGGCATGTTCGAGCCGCCCGGTGAGCAGGGATCGCTTCAGCGCGCCCACCTGACGCCGCAGATCCCGCCACTCCAGCGCCTTTTTCACGCAGGCGACGAAACGGTTCTCCTCCACCGGCTTGATCAGAAAGTCGAACGCGCCATCCTTCATGCACCCTACCGCCGTGGAGACCTCCTCGGTGGCTGTCATGACGATCACCGGCGTGTCGGGATGACCCTGAACGATCTGCGGCAACAGCTTGGCCCCACCCAAAGTGGGCATATGCAAATCCAGCACCACGGCGGAGATCTCGCGTCGCGCCATCAGGGGCAGAAGCTCACGACTCTCCTCCAGGGTGATGATCTCGCCAACCCCCGCTCCGCGCAACATGAGGGAAGCGACCAACAGAATGTCGGGATCGTCATCGACCAGCACCACCGCCGGATCTTCCATCACCGACAAGGCATTCACGATCAATCTCCGAAACGCTCATGTTCAAGGCAAACGGATCGATGTCGCAGCGCACGACGCACGACATCACCCCCAGATCGGATGTCCGGCAAACTTGGCTTGCTGACGGGAGAACCCCCTCCCAACCTTGTCATGGACCACTCTTCAAAATAACGGCGTTCCACGTGATTCGGCATTCCAACCCATGGCGATTCAAGCAGACCAGAGCGCGAAGGAGCAAGGATTTTTTTCCAGAAAAATATCACCAAGACGTTTCACGATCCGGAACAGGCCATTTGATCAGGAAAGTTTGACTTCCTCCCTGGCTTGATCGCATGATAATCCGCGATTCATGGGAGAAACTGCCTGGTGATTCCTTATCCTTGCTGGAGTCACCAATCGCGTGAGGCGAAAAAATTGTGCGCCTCGCACCCCTTTGTGGCGCTTTCGGGCGGGTCATCCATCATTCGCATTGGCGGTCCGGCTCTTGTCAGACCGCCTCTTTAGAGTATATCGAACGCCTTATTTATCCAATACGAGGATCGATCATGTTCATCCTGGGCATCGGCGGCTTCATGCATGATTACAACTGCGCCATCATCGATGTGAAGGGGCGGCGCGTGGCGATGTTCGAGGCCGAAAGGCTCTCGCGACGCAAGCATCATGTCATCCGCGAGGCGGATGATCTGCTCGCCCCGATCGATGTCTGTCTGCAGGCCCTGGATATCGGTCTGCGCCACATCGACGTGGTGGTTTTTGGGCATGCCGACCCTTTTCCGTGCAAGGCTTGGCTTAAAGAGCGGATCGGCAGCAAAAAGAAATACATCGAGGCCGATCACCATCTGTGTCACGCGGCAGGCGCCTTTTTTTCATCGGGATATGATTCAGCAGCCATCGTCACGCTGGATGGTTTTGGCGATGGCGCCAGCGGTCTTCTGGCCCATGGTCGTGGAAACCGCATCGAGGTTCTGGAGCGTCTGGATGACCAGAACAGCATCGGCCTGGAGTACACCCGTGCCACCTATCATCTGGGGCTGGGCGGCTATGGGGCCGAAGGCAAAACCCAAGGGTTGGCCCCCTACGGCGAACCGACCCTGTACGATCACTACATGGCGCAGATCGAGATTCTGCCCAGCGGTCTGGTGCGTTTGGGAACTCAACTCCGCACCGAGGTGTCGCGTCTGGCGGTCGAGGGTGGCTATCTGAACAGCCTTCTGATGAACAACGATTTTCTTGATGAGCACCTCTCCCGGCGCATCGATCCGGAACCGATCACCCAAGAGCACATGAACCTGGCCGCCAGTGTCCAAAAGATGCTTGAAAGCGTGGCCGGTCGCCTGTGCGACATTGCCCGACAGCGCACCGGTGAATCCGATCTGGTATTGGGCGGCGGCGTGGTGATGAACTCCTCGTTGAACGGCAAACTGCTGAATGCCGGTTTTCGACGCATCTTCCCGCTGCCCATGGCCTCGGACCGGGGCATCGGGCTGGGTGCGGCGCTCTACTATCTGCACCAGGTGCTTGGCGAAGCGCGCTTTTTCAAGCTCGATTCGGTGTTTGCCGGTCAGGAGTATTCGGACAAACAGGCCGAGGCGGCCATGCGCAAGGCCGGCTTGCGGGTGGTGCGCGACACGGATGTGATCGAAACCGCAGCCCGCACCCTGGCAGAAGGAAAGATCATCGGCTGGTTTCAGGGCCGCTCGGAGATGGGAGCGCGCGCTCTGGGCAATCGCAGCATTCTGGCCGATCCGCGCCGCGCGGAGATGAAAGATATCATCAACGCCCGAGTCAAGCATCGCGAGTGGTTCCGTCCGTTCGCGCCAGTGGCCCTGGCCGAAGATGCACCGGCCTATTTCGCCTATCCCCCCGAGGTGGCGGATCTGGATTTCATGACCTTCACCACCCCGGCCATGGAACAGGCCAAAAAAGGGTGTCCCGCAGTGGTACATGTGGATGGCACGGCCCGCTTGCAGGTGCTGCGCACCCAGGATAGTCGTCCCTATGCCGCTCTGATCCGTCGCTTCGGAGAGCTGACAGGGGTGCCGGTGCTGCTCAATACCAGCTTCAACGATCAGGGTGAGCCGATTGTCGAGAGCCCGGAGGATGCTGTACGCACCTTCATGAAGGCTGACATGGATCTGTTGTGCATCGGCGGCGTGCTGGGATACAAGACTTGAGTCGGGATGCGTCTCTCCTGCGATCTCTTTTATGACCTTGATGATGTTGAAATGTCACCCTGAACACGATTTCATGGATACCACACGATGAACCATCGCCACATGGTTGCCTTTTGGCGCGCCTTGCTGGCCAACGGGCGCAAATTGCGCAGCCGTGCCGATGAACTGGGTTGGAAGGAGGCACTGCGTGTCTCGATCATCAGCGCCTTGCGCACCCAGGCCGAAACCGTACCTCTTGCCTGCTACCGGACCAGTCATTATTTCCAGGATACCGTCTCACACGAGGTCGAGGCCGCCCGCGCGCAACGCCGCGCCCGCGAGACCGAGGCGCTCTCCATGCATGACGCCTCGAACATCGACAAAATCTATCCCCTGGTCTTCCATCACGGGGATCGTTTGATCCGTTACACCCGCCTGCCGGCAAAAAAGCAATCCAGAGGCTTGATCGTCTTTTTCCACGGCTTCAACTCCTGGTTCCATACCGGACCCTTGCGACCTTTCGACCATTTCGATCTGCTCGCTCCTTGGGATACCTTCGGCTGGAAACGCCAGGGAAGCTGGTTCTGGGGAGAAAAGGGAAACGGCTTCGTGGCCGCAATGGTGCAGGCCCTGATCCGGAGTGAGTGGACGGATCCGAACCAGCCGATCTTTTGCATGGGCAGCTCCATGGGAGGTTTCGGCGCGCTCTATCACGGCATCACGTTGGGGTGTCGGGGGATCTATGTCATGGCCCCCCAGGTGGACCTGAAGGCCAAAATCGAGGATTACGGCCTGGAGAGCCGTACCAATCCGTATGGTTTTCTGCGCGGTGAAAGCCTGGATTTGGTTCCGGATCTGTTGGCACTGGCCGACGCTCAGGAGCGCTTACCCCCGCTGTTTTTGATTCAGGATCTGTATGATCCGGTCAATGAATTCTCACGTCATGGCTGGCGTCTGGTGGACTGCTATCACCGCAAGCGGGCCTGGTACGGTCTGCGGGTTCATCCGGGCGCGTACCATGACGGCGACGGTTCCCAGGCCGAGGCCGAGCTGTTTTTCTCACTGGTATTGGACAAGCATCCAGGCTGAAACGGGCAGGACTGCTTCCGTGGAACTCCCGGAAGTCCCACGGATGAGGGGGGTTCGCTGGGGAGTGAAGATCGAAATGGACTGCGAACTTCGCGGGTTTGGTGATTCGTAACTGTTCGGATCCCCTGACCGTCAGCGGGACCCAGGGGCCATTGGCTCCTGGGGGGGTCCAGGGCAAAGCATTTGGGACTTTATTCATGTGCGACTTTGTCTGTCGCGCGCTTTTCACGATAAGCGTTTTTGCGAAAGATGCGTCGCGTGCGGCCTGCGCGAGCGTCGTTTCCGATTTTTGGAAACGACGCTCTGCACACAACCTGTGGAAAACGACGCCTCTCAAAATGGGGGCGGTTTAGACCAAAACCATCACGGGATATGTCGTTTCCCTGTCATTTTTGCAGGGGTGTTTCCCCGGATCATGCAGGTTTCGTGATCCGTTCGCATCGGTTCAGAACGGAATATCGTCGCTGAAGCTTGGGGGTTGGGCAAAATCATCCAATGGCGGATGACTGGCACCCCCAGCGCTGCCACGACCGCCGGCAGCCGGCGCGGGACGTTGATATTCGTTCGTCCCATGATCCCCCTGCCCGCTCGTGCCGCCACCATAACCGCCGCCACCCTGGGGACTTCCCCCACCATAACCGCCGCCACCTTGTGGACCCATGCCGGCAGGACGGGAATCGAGCATCATCAACTGACCATTGTATGGTTGCAACACCACTTCGGTGGAGTAGCGTTCCTGGTTTTGATTATCCGTCCATTTGCGGGTTTGCAACTGACCTTCGATGTAGACCTTGGACCCTTTGCGCAGATACTGCTGGGCAATTTCCGCCAATTTGCCGAAAATCACCACCCGATGCCATTCGGTCTTCTCTTGCATTTGCCCTTGCTGATCTTTCCATGATTCAGAGGTGGCAATACGCAGATTGGCGATGGGGCGTCCATCCTGGGTGAAACGCACCTCCGGATCCGAACCCAGATTGCCGATCAACTGCACTTTGTTCAATGATCTGGACATCTGCTTGCACCCCCTTGCTTTCGAGAAATTTCGCCGTGTATTGTGATGTGCCTTCATGGCACAATAGAAAAAAATGGCCCGTTATGCAAGCAAGGCATGTTGATCTCTGATGTATCAGCGCACCGAAGCTTTGTCAGTAGGCCATCTCCCTTCTTCGAGAATGTTTTGCCATGCACCATCCCATGTCGCTGATGGTTTTTCTGATCTGGCTTTTTTCAGCCTGTATCGTGCCGCTCCACGCCGAGCCTGCCCCCACCCCGCCACCGGATGCCGGCGAGGCCATTCCCATGCGTCTGGCGGCCATCCACAAGGGGGATGTGGTCTATGTACAGGGCCTGTCACGTCTGGCCAAGAGCATCGAAGAGAGTTCGGGCAAGAAAATTCGTCCGGAGTTGCTCACCAATGGCAAAATGGGCGCCGAGGATGTGGCCTTGCAGGAGCTTCTTGCCGGCAATCTGGAGGGTGGATTTTTCTCGCCTCTCACCCTGGCGCGGCAGGTATCGGCCTTTCGTGCGTTGGTCACCCCCCGTCTTTTCATCCGTCCGGAGCAGGTGCGCGGCCTGATGGGATCTCCTTTGGACACCGCCTTGCGTGAGGTGGCCAAGGGGAAGAATCTTTTCGTGTTGGGATATGGCTCGTATGGTTTTTATGGGGTCCTGAATTTCCGCGCCGCAGCCAGCGGCGCAGCCGGTCCCGTCTTGAGCGCTCTGCCAGCGCGCGTGCCCAATGATCCTTGGATGATCGAGGTTCATCAAGCCATGGGTTTGCAGCCTTCTTCCATGCCTGCTGCGGATCTCACCGAGGCGATCACCTCGGGTTGGATTCAGGGAATTGCCGCCACCCCGGAGATGCTGCACCGCACGGCGTTTGCCAATGCCAACGCCAAGGCATTTCATCAAACCCGTCAGCTGCATGGCTGGATGGTATTGGTGGTGCATCGGGAGTGGTTCGAAAAGCTTCCCAGGGAGTTGCAGGAGGGGATTATCGGTGCCGCATCCACGGTTCTGCCGCAGGCGATGGAGCAGGCTTTCTCCCAGGAGAAGAAAATTCTCGACAAGTGGGCGACTGAATTTCACATCCCCACCCTCACGCCTGGCGATCAGGATGCCGCTCTTTTGAAGAACCTGAGTCAAAAAAGCATTCAGGAGTGTGAAACCCTGCTCAATCAACCCGGTGTGGTGGCTCAAGCGCATTCGTTCAACCAGGGACCGCCGGCCCCGCCCAAGCGGGACACTTCGGGCAAGAGTGGCGACTCTGCCAAGAGTAAAAAGTCCACCCCGCCTTCCAAGGGCTCCGCGCAATCAACCCCCGGTTCCGAGCCGGCCACCAAGGCACGTTCCACGCCATGAACCTCCTGGAAATTGTCACGTTGATCGGCGCCTATCTGTTAGGCGCGGTTCCTTTTGGTTTGATCGTGGCCAAGTTGGCCGGGGTTGGTGACATTCGTTCGCAAGGCAGTGGCAACATTGGCGCCACCAACGTATTGCGCGTTGCCGGACGCAAGGCTGGTGTGATGGCTTTGTTGCTGGATATTGGCAAAGGGGCTTTGGCGGTTGGCGTGGCCATTTGGCTGCATGGGGTGCAGGCTCCGGTCACTGCCGCGACGGTGGTATGTGCTTTTCTGGGTCATCTGTATCCGGTTTATCTAGGTTTCAAGGGTGGCAAGGGGGTAGCGGTGGCCCTGGGTGCTCTTTTGGCCTGGACGCCCTGGCCGGGTCTGTTGATGATCTTGACCTGGGTGGGCATGGCCAAGTGGTTGCGTATTTCGTCGCTTTCGGCATTGACGGCTTTTGTGGTGGGTCCGATATCGTTGTTGTGGTTGCCGGCGCCGGTTTTGGCTCCAGGGATTCACGGGGTGATTGCCTTATTGGTTTTTTGGCGACATCGGAGCAATATTCAGCGGTTGTTGCAAGGTACGGAGCCGAGGATCGGCAAGAAGGCGTAAGCTGGCTGGGTTGGGCGGGGGAATGGATAAGGTTTTGCGGGGGTTCGGGGGCGATCATCGCCCCCGGCAGAGGTTCGGAGACAGCGTCTCCGAGGTATTCCTTTTGATTTTTCTGATTTCAAACCGCACCCAGCTTGGAATATGTCGTTTTTACTGGTGAAAATTAAGAGAGGGTCTGGGAGATTCATCTCCCAGGGTATTGATTTTGACTTTAGCGCGCTCTTCAAAAGAAGCATTTTTCTCGTCTTTTGCGAAAAATGCGCTGCGCGCCGCCTTCGTGGGAGTCGTTTCCGTTTTTTGGAAACGACTCCCCACATCGTGCATGCGGCCTGTTGGAAAACGACGTACCCCATGATGGGTGCGGTTTAAAAAAGGCGATTTTCACGTTTTTTGTAAAAATCGCTTGCGCGCGGCCTTGGAATGGGTGTCGTTTTGCGGTGTTGGCAGAACGACACCCATGCGCCTTGCATCAAACAAAGCCGCCGCAGTCGACCATGCGGCCATGCGGCCATACACCATTCGCCCTGAAGCGTTGCCTAAAAGCGGCAACGATTCAGGGCACCTATAAGCGCGTTGTGTAAAACGCGCGAATAACAAAACAAGAAAAGTCAAGACCTCAGGGCTTCGCCCCGAACTTTACCAGGGGCCATTGGCCCATGGACCCTGTTGACTGTTGGGATTTTGAACCATGGCACCATGGAAACACCTCCCACCGAACTCCCACCAGGGGCCATTGGTCCCTGGATCCCGTTGACTGTTGGGGTCCTGAACCGTTGCACCATGGAAACACCTCCCACCGAACTCCTCATCGACTGGCTGCGTCTGATCCGCTCACCCCGCATCGGACCCGTCATCATCGCCGAATTGATCACACACCTGGGCAGCCCGGAAAAGCTGCTCACCGCCTCGCGCAGTCGCCTCTCCACCATCCCCGGCATCCACCCAACCCTGCTCAAAACACTGGAGACATTTCGCCAGGAGATCCCCATTCCTCCGATTGCCAACGAACTGCAACGCCTGCATGACCTCGGTGGACAAATGCTCATGCTCGGTATGCCGGATTATCCACCCCTGCTCGCCGCCATTCACGACCCGCCACCCGCCCTGTTCGTGATCGGTCATCCTCAACTCCTCCATCACCAAACCCCGATCACCATCACCGGAACCCGCTGGGCGACCCCCAGAGGCCAGGGGTTCGCTCGGGAACTGGCCAAAGAATTAACCCGAACTGGCATCGTCGTCATGAGCGGACTCTCACGCGGCATCGACGCCGCCGCCCACCTCGGCGCCATGGAGACCGAAGGAACCACCGTGGCCGTGCTGGCCACCGGCCTGGATGTGGTCCATCCGCGCGAACATCAGGCACTGCAACAACAAATCGCACGTCAAGGATGCCTGGTGAGCGAAGCTCCCCTCGGATTGCAACCGATCTCCTGGGCCTTTCCACCACGCGCAAGAATCCTTTCGGGTCTGACACGCGGCGTGGTGATCGTCGAGGCACCGGAAAAGTCCGGAGCACTGCTGACCGCTCGCATGGCCCTAGAACAGGGACGCGAGGTGTTCGCCGTACCAGGCGCCCCCAACGATTCCACCCGCCGGGGAAATCTGAACCTGCTGCGCCAAGGCGCACGCCTGGTGGAAAATGCCGCCGATATTCTCGAAGAACTGCACTGGAACCGCCCCGCCCCTGTGGTGCCTTCACCCCTTTCCACACCTCCCGCAGGAGGATTTTCCGGCGATGCGGCCACGATTTTGACCCTCATCGAAGCCGGAACCACCCAGGAAGATGATCTGGCCCGGTGTTGTCAATTGACAGTGACCGCGCTTTCACGCATCTTACTGCATCTTGAACTGTCCGGTTTGGTGCAAAGAGCGCCAGGTGGTCATTACCTCACCACGCGACCCGGTTGAACGATGCAGGGTTTGCGAATACCCTGAAACTCCCGGAAGGGAGCTCCAGGGACGGGGGATTCTCCCCCCTTCGTGTACGTTATCCCTGAATTTTAACCCTTTTTGAAACGTCGTGTACGACTCATGACCACTCTCGTCATCGTGGAGTCTCCGGCCAAGGCCAAGACGATCAACAAATTTCTCGGCAAGGATTATGCCGTTGCCGCCACCTATGGCCATATCCGGGACCTGCCCTCCAAGGATGGCTCGGTGGATCCCGAGGATCAATTCCGGATGCACTACGAGGTCTCTTCCGATTCGACCAAGCATGTGGCCGAATTGACCAAGGCCGCCAAGGGCGCTGAAATGCTGTTGCTGGCCACCGACCCCGATCGCGAGGGTGAGGCGATCTCCTGGCATGTGCTCGAAACGCTGAAAAGCCGTAAAGAGCTGGCCACAATCCCCTGCAAACGGGTGGTGTTCCATGAGATCACCAAACGGGCGATCCTGGAGGCGGTGGCCAATCCGCGCGACATCGACATGAATCTGGTCAATGCCCAACAGGCACGTCGGGCGTTGGATTACCTGGTCGGTTTCAACCTGAGTCCGCTGCTTTGGAAGAAGGTGCGACGCGGCCTTTCCGCCGGACGGGTGCAGTCCGTGGCTTTGCGCCTGATCTGCGAGCGCGAAAACGAAATCCGCGCCTTCAAGACCCGGGAATACTGGAGCATCAACGCCGAGGTGATCCGCGCGATCCAGGAGCGAAACGCACGTCCGTTCGTGGCGCGGCTCGCGGTCGCCGAAGGAAAAAAACTCGACCGATACGACATTCCCAACGAGGAACGCGCCGGAAAACTGGTGGCCGCCATCGAGGGTCAACCGTTGTACGTGGCCGCCATCGAAAAGAAACGCGTGGCGCGCAATCCCGCGCCTCCCTTCATCACCTCGACCTTGCAACAGGAGGCGTCGCGCAAACTGGGATTTTCCGCCCGTCAGACGATGATGGTGGCCCAGAAGCTCTACGAAGGGGTCGAGATCACCATGGCCGACGGCTCCAAGGAGACCGTGGGTCTGATCACCTACATGCGTACCGACTCGGTGCAACTGGCCAACGAGGCGGTCAACGCCATGCGCCATCTGATCAAGGAGCGTTACGGTGCCGATTATCTGCCCAAGACGCCACGCAAGTATAAATCCTCGGCCAAGAACGCCCAAGAGGCCCATGAGGCGATTCGTCCCACCGATCCTGCGCTGTTTCCGGAACAGTTGCGCAAGAGTCTGGATCGGGATGGCTTCCGGCTTTACGAGTTGATCTGGAAACGGACCATGGCCTGTCAGATGGCTTCGGCACAGATCGATCAGGTGGCGGTCACCATCGCCGTGGGAAGTCCGGATCTTCAGGCCCCCTATCAATTGCGCGCCAATGGCTCATCCGTGGCCTTTCCCGGCTTCATGGAGGTCTACAGCGAAAGCACCGATGCCAAACCCGAACAGGAGCGCAACGAGGACGAAACCGATACCATGCTGCCCCCCCTCGATCAGGGGGATGCGCTGGCCATGCGTTCGGTCACCCCGCGTCAGCACTTCACCGAACCGCCGCCGCGCTACACCGAGGCCTCGCTGGTCAAGATCCTCGAAAGCTTCGGCATCGGTCGTCCTTCGACCTATGCGCCTACCATGTCCACCCTCCAGGAGCGCGGCTATGTGAAACTCGATGCCCGCAAGTTCATACCCGAGGATGTGGGCGAGGTGGTGAATCGCTTTTTGGTCGAACATTTCGAAAAATATGTCGATTATCACTTTACCGCCCATCTTGAGGATGATCTGGACGCGGTATCGCGCGGAGAAAAAGCCTGGGTGCCGCTGCTCGACTCCTTCTGGTCCCCCTTCAAGAGCCAGATCGAGGAGAAAGAGAGCACCACCAAGCGTTCCGACATCACCAGCGAGGCCACGGATCAGAAATGCCCGGAGTGCGGAGAGCCGCTGTTCATCAAACTCGGACGCTTCGGACGCTTTCTGGCCTGCTCCAACTATCCCGAATGCCGCTTTACCCAGAATCTGAAAAAAGAGGGTGAAGAGGAAAAACCGGTCGCTCCGCCCGAAGTGTCGGATCAAAAGTGCGACAAGTGCAGTCAGCCGATGCTCATCAAGGATGGACGCTTTGGCAAATATCTGGCCTGCTCCGGCTATCCGGCCTGCCGCAACATCCAACCTCTGGCCAAACCGCTCGATACCGGCGTGCTCTGCCCGGAGTGTGGCAAGGGAACGTTTCTGGAGAAAAAATCCCGTTACGGCAAGATCTTCTACTCCTGTTCCGGCTATCCGAAGTGCAAAAAGGCTCTGTGGAACAAACCGCTGGCCAATACCCCCTGTCCCAAATGCAACGCGCCCTTTCTGACCGAAAAGGTCACCAAGCGTTTCGGCACCGAACTTCTGTGCGCCATGGAGGGGTGTGACTATCGGGTGAAGGTGACCACCAGCCAAACGGGGACATGATGTTTGCAACCTCCGATGACCCTCTTTCTCCTGGTGCACGGTTTCTTGCCTCGCGTTTCGGCGCGCTCCATCTGTTCATTGCCCTGTTTCTGACCATCTCGCTGGTCATTCGGGTGATCCTGGGCCTCAAGGCGCTCGATACCCTGGATCCCTCGTTTTCGGGCCTGCTGCTGGTCGTGGCCAGCGGCGTGCTGTACGATACCCTGGCGGCCTTCTACTTTTCCATTCCGCTGATCCTCTACCTGATTTTTCTGTCTGACCGGATCTTTCACCATCCGGCGCAACGACTGTTTTTCAAGGCGATCCAGTTTTGCGCCCTTTATGTGCTGCTCTTCAATGGCGTCTCGGAGTGGATTTTCTGGGACGAGTTCGGAGTGCGCTATAACTTCATTGCCGTCGATTACCTGGTCTACACCCATGAGGTGATCGGCAATATCCGCCAGTCCTATCCGGTTCCGCAGCTGCTGTCGGCCATCTTTGTGGTCACCCTGGCGCTTGCCTGGCTGATCCAGCGGCGCGGCTGGCTTGAACCCTCCTTCGCCGCCATCACCACCCTGCGGGAACGGGGTCGCCTGGGATCGCTCTACCTGATTGTCCCCTTGGTGGCTTTTGTGGCGATCGATCAGGATCTCACCGAGGTTTCCAACAACCGATATCACAACGAACTGGCCAAAAATGGCATCTATGCGCTGTTTTCGGCCTTCATTCACAATGAACTGCCTTACGAAGTGTTCTATCTGCAACGCGACGAACGGGAGATGGCAGCCCGCGTGCGCGAACGGCTGCATGTCTCGCCGGATACCCGTCCCATGGAGCGTGTCGATCCGCTGGATATCGCCCGTTCCATCGTCAATCCGGGACCGGAAAAGCGGCTCAACGTGATTCAGTTGACCATCGAATCGATGAGCGCGGAGTACATGACGCTGTTCGGGAACCAGGAGAAGATCACCCCGAATCTGGACCGACTGGCGCAAGAGTCTCTCACCTTCACCAGTCTCTATGCCACCGGCAACCGCACGGATCGCGGCATGGAGAGCCTGGTACTGTCGGTTCCGCCCACGCCGGGCCGCAGCAAGGTGAAACGACCCGACAACGAGGATCTCTTCTCCTCCGGTGATCTTTTCAGGCGGCGTGGCTACGATACCCGATTCATTTATGGCGGGTATGGCTATTTCGACAACATGAATTACTTTTTTGGTCACAACAGTTTCGAGGTGGTCGACCGCACCCGGCTCGACGCCAGCGAGATCACCCACGAGAACATCTGGGGGGTTGCCGACGAGGATCTGTTCCGGCGCACCATTCGCGAGGCAGACCGGGCGCATGCCGATGGCAAGCCTTTTTATTACTTTGTCATGACCACCTCCAACCATCGTCCCTTCACCTATCCGGCGGGTCGAATCGACATCCCGTCGCCGGGAGGGCGTCAGGGTGGGGTAAAGTATACCGACTGGGCGATTGGGGAGTTTATCGCCGAGGCGCGCAAACGCCCCTGGTTCGACGATACGCTGTTCGTGATCACGGCGGATCACTGTGCGGGCAGTGCCGGCAAGACCGAATTGCCGGTCTATCGGTATCACATTCCGTTGATGATTTATGCGCCTCTTCAGGTATCGGCCCGCATGGAGTCCGCCTTGATGAGCCAGATCGACATCACGCCGACGATTTTGGGGCTTTTGAAATTCAGCTATACCAGTCGGTTTTTCGGCCAGGATATTTTTCAGACCCCTCCGGAGGCACGACGCGCCTTCATTGGCACCTATCAGAAGCTGGGTTTGATCCGCGAGGAGCGGTTGACGGTGCTCAGTCCGCAGCAGCAGGCGAGTTTTTACCGGTTTACCCGCAAGATCGGAGACGAGCGTCAGGTGTTGCAGAAGGAGGAGGATGGCGAGGGGTTGCTGGATGCGATTGCCTTCTATCAGACAGCCAATACCATGCGCAAGAAGGGGTTGGACAAGAGAATCCCCTGATCCGCCAGCGTGAGCGTGGATGGATCGTTCGTGGGCGTGGGAAACCTGGCTTCCGCAGCGCACACGACCGCTGACGGCATCAACCCGGCTGCATCAGGCTCACCCTTTCGGAATCGGTTCAACCTGCCTGCACCCCCCCCCGACTGCGCGTCCTCAACCCGCCTGCAAGCGACCAACCTCCGCGAGAACGGCGGCGGCGTGTCCCGCAGTTTTGACCGAGGGATAGACCTTGCGCACCATTCCCTGGGCATCGACGATGAAGGTGGAGCGGACGATGCCCATATAGACCTTGCCGTAATTCTTCTTCTCCTGCCAGGCGCCGAAGGCCTGGCAAAGGGCGCCGTCGCCATCGCTCAGCAGCGTGAATTGCAGACCGAATTTGGTACAGAATCCGACATGGGATTTGATCGAATCCTTGGAAATGCCAATCACGGTGAAGCCGAGGGCGGCAAATTCCGCGCCGAGCGACTGAAAATCGTTGGCCTCGACCGTACAGCCTGGAGTGTTGTCCTTGGGATAGAAGTAGATCACCGCGCCTTGGATTCCGAGGCGTTGCAAAAGGGGCATGGATTGATTGTGTTGATCCGGTGCGGTCAGATCCGGGATGATGGAACCGGGAGTGAGCATGGGGTCAATTACTCCTTGAAATTTTCGTAACGATTCAAGACACCCAACAGTCGCGGGGTCCAGGGGGCCAATGGCCCCTGGTGGGATCCAAGGCAAAGCCCTTGGGATTTGGATTTTGTGATTTTGCCCTTCGCGCGCTTTTCACGATACGCTTTTCTTCGGGCATTGGGCTCCGACTGTTCGCAAACCCCATCATGGCATGAATCTGACCTGCCAACTCCATCAACTCACCCCATGATCAAGCTGCTTTCCTCATCCGTAAGATCGCTTCTATTGTGAGGGGTGCCTTCTGAAGCCCCAGTTTGACAGCTGGCACCTCACCTGTCGTCCAATGACGGCGAACAAAGTTATGATTGATCACATGGACATCCAACGTCCTTTGCAGCCCTTCCGTCGTCTTGGCATAGGTGTTCGCGCATCGTCGAAAGGCGCTGTTGCGACGGCGGGAGGCGGCATTCTGCCCCTCCAGATGGTTGGCATGGATCTCCTGATCACGGATGTCTTGTACGGTTTCCGGATGTTCGGGTTGCGGGGCTTGGTACTTGGGCCGTTTCGGTCCCCGTTTATGCTTCTGGCTACCTTTGTTGTTGATTCTGACTTTGACCCCTTTGGGCAGCACATGCCGAGGGCGGTCCCTCTGCCCGGTGTTCAGGACCTCCGAGCACAATTCAAACAAGGTCTGCCGATAACGACGTTCGCCATCTGAAAAGAAAGCAAAGTCCTTCGTCTGTCGGACTAACCGGAACACCCCCTTCATGACATCTTTAACACAGTTTGCCGTCTTTCTTGCCGCAACGCTGATCCACCAGAAACCGACAGCCGCGCTCCATGATGATTGCCGTCCAACCCGATGATTGGCTGGGATCCGTGCGTTTGCCAATGATCGTGTACAGTTCATCGCCTTCAAACGAGAACTGAAGGAATTGATGGCACAAGCCATACAGCATCAAGGTCTCCTTCTGCCCCGCGAAGCGTTCCCCCCACTCACTGATCGTATTCTTGTGCGAGCCGATGATACGTCCGGTTGCCCTCAACCCCATACCCTCATCGCGGATCTTGATGGCGAGCGCCACCTTGCTGATCGGTGATTTCAGGTCTGCCATGGGTGTCCCTCGGGTTTCTGAGAATTGGATGCCGCAGCTCTGACATCGCAACAATGCTCGATCCCCGTTATGGACGGTAGCATAGCACTTTTTGATGACAGCACGGGCAGGTCGGCACGATGGACAGGGATGGTTTCATTCATGTTCATGAGGCTGGATTGCAGCCTCTGCCAGCGTCAGTCAAGGGCAGTCAGAACAGTCGGGGCCCAGTGCCCAATTTGATTGCTGGCGCGAAATCACCCACCAGGGGATTATCCATAAGTATTTGATTTCACTGGCGCGCCCGGCAGGGGTCGAACCTGCAACCACCGGCTTAGAAGGCCGATGCTCTATCCATTGAGCTACGGGCGCTCAAATTGATGCGATACGCCAGATGTATGGTCGGGGCGAGAGGATTCGAACCTCCGGCCCTCGGCACCCAAAGCCGATGCGCTACCAGACTGCGCCACACCCCGACAGAAAAGAGATCAATCCTAACCCGAAATCCACTTCGGGAGCAATACCCCAATTGAGAAATACCGTCTGCTTTTTTCCGAATTCTGCACGGAATGTTGGTAATTGGCCTGTATTCAGGCTATGATGATCGATTGCGGCGACCACAAGGGACTTCCAATGTGTCCCCCCATGCCGACCGGGAAACCGCTCTGGCTTGGGGAGCGGTTTGCAGCATCCAGAGCGGGAGTCGTCCATGAGGCTGTTTGGCATTGGCCAAACAGCCGATGCGGGCCAGGAATGGCCTGGCAAATTGCGAAGCAATTTGTCCCAGCACGGTTCGAATTTTCGAATCGTGCGCGTTTGGTGATTCCATGAATGCATCACCAAACCGTGTTTAAGAGTCTTCCCATGAAGATCGTGATTGTTGGCTTGAGTCACAAAACCGCACCCGTGGCCGTTCGGGAACGCCTCGCCTTCTCCAATGACGAGTTGCCCGACTGTCTGGCGGCGTTGCGTGCCATGCCCGGTCTGCGCGAGGTGGCTCTGCTTTCCACCTGCAACCGCGTGGAGATCTATGCCGCTGGTCCCCATCCAGATAAAATTGCGGCCTCCATCCGTGAATGGCTTGCCCAAAATCGTGATCTCGATCCCAACCACCTCGACGCCCATCTCTATCGACTCGATGACCGCGATGCGGTGCGACATGGCTTTCGCGTCGCCGCCAGCCTCGACTCCCTTGTGGTTGGCGAAGCCCAGATCCTCGGTCAGATGAAACAGGCCTATCAGCTCGCCAGCGACAACGCCTCATCTGGTGCGATTCTCGACAAATTTTTTCAACACGCCTTCCACGCCGCCAAACAGGTTCGCCATGAAACCGGCATCGCCCGCAATCCGGTCTCCATCGCCTCGGCGGCCGTGTCGCTGGCGCGTCGCATTTTCGGCGAACTCAAAGGGTGTCGCTGCCTGCTGATCGGCGCTGGCGAAATGTGCGAACTCGCCGCACGACATCTGGTCGCCGACGGGGTTTCCATTCTCGTCGCCAACCGCACCTTGTCGCGTGCCGTTGCCCTGGCCGACGCCTTCGGCGGCGAGGCCGTCGTGCTCGCCGATCTCGAAGCCCATCTCGATCGGGCCGATATCATCCTCTCCTCGACCGGCGCTACCGGCCACGTGGTCACCGCGTCCATGATCAAGGCTGCCCTGAAAAGAAGACGCCAGAAACCACAATTCCTCATCGACATCGCTGTGCCCCGCGATCTGGATCCGGCCATCGGCGATCTGGACAACGCCTATCTGTATGACATTGATGATCTGACCCGGATCGTTGAAAATAACCTCAAAGACCGAAGCCGCGAGATGACCGCTGCCGAGGTGATCGTTGAGCAGCGCTGCCAGGAGTTCATGCGTTGGCTCGACACCCTGGATCTGACCCCGGTGCTGACCGCGCTGCGCGAAAAACTCGAAGGGATCCGCGATCAGGAGATCGCCCGGACCTTGGCCTCCTGGCCGGATATTTCTCCTGACGAGCAAAAAAGAGTCGAACAGCTCGGGCGGCTTTTGGTCAACAAGATCCTCCATGCACCCTTGAGTCGCCTGCGGCATTTGGCCACGGAACCGGATGGCGACCTCTATGTGGATGCGGCACGACAACTGTTTCAACTGGATCGGACGTGATGGCATGAGCGATTCGTTGTTGCGGAAATTCGATACCTTGCGGCGGCGGCATGCCGAACTGAGCGCCTTGCTGGGACAACCCTCCACCCGCGAGAATTCCAGCGAATTCGCGCGCCTGAGCAAGGAGTTCTCGGACCTCGACCCTCTGATCGAAGCGTGGCTCGATTATCTCAAGCTCGAAGAGGAGATCCGTGACACCGAAGCCATGCTGGAGGATCCCGACACCGATCCCGACATGAAACGGCTGGTGCGCGAGGAGGTGGATCGACTCAAAACCCGGCTGGAAGAGAAAATTCCCGAATTGGAGCTGTTGCTGATCCCCAAGGATCCCCACGAAGGACGCAACGTGATTCTGGAGATCCGCGCCGGCACGGGCGGTGAAGAGGCGGCGTTATTCGTCGGGGATCTGTTGCGCATGTACGGTCGCTTTGCTGAACAGAACCGCTGGCGTCTGGAGCCACTGTCGAGCAGTCCGACGCCTCTGGGCGGATTCAAGGAGGTGATCGTCATGATCTCCGGCAAGGGCGCCTGGTCGGCCTTCAAGTTCGAATCCGGCGTGCATCGGGTGCAGCGGGTGCCGGTCACCGAGGCGGGTGGGCGCATCCACACCTCGGCCTGCACCGTGGCGGTGCTTCCCGAGGCCGATGAGGTCGAAGTGGTGATCAATGAACGGGATGATCTGCGCATTGACGTTTTCCGCTCTTCCGGACCGGGCGGACAGAGCGTCAACACCACCGATTCGGCGGTGCGCATCACCCATCTGCCCACCGGCATCACCGTCACCTGTCAGGATGAAAAGTCCCAGCACAAAAACAAGGCTCAGGCCTTGAAAGTCCTCAAAGCTCGTCTGTTCGACATGGAACAGCGTGCCGTCGATGACGAGCGTTCCCGAGACCGGCGCGATCAGGTCGGTTCCGGGGACCGTTCGGAACGGATTCGAACCTATAATTTTCCGCAGAATCGCATCACCGATCATCGGGTCAATCTGACGTTGCACAAGCTCGACAGCGTGATGCAAGGGGAGTTGCGCGATTTGGTCACCACCCTGATCGCGCATCATCAGGCTGAACAATTGGCGCGCATGAGCGAGGAGTAACAGGCAATGATACGCTCCACCGCGATTCGGATTGGCTTGGCGCTGCTGCTCGGCGTCGGATCGTGGTTGAAGGGCGATGCAGCGTTGGCCAAAAGTTTCCGTCAATCGGCCTACATCGCCAACGCCTACTTCTCGGATCGCATGGTCCAGAAGGGGGAATCGATGCAGCCCATGTCCGTGGTCAAGACCCTGCGTGCCAATACCAACGGCATGGCCGGTTATTTCGTGCTTGATCTGGTCTTGACCGTGCGTGGCGAGCATCATTTCAAGGTGGATATCCTCGATCAGGATGGCAAGGTGAACACGCGGTTGGACTATCCCCCGGTCAAGGCAACCAAGGAGGATCATTTGCCCATGTACACTGCCGCAGGAGCGATCACCGGAAAATTTGGGCCGGGGTTATGGTTTTTCAAGGTTTATGATCAGCTCGATCGGAATAAATGGGAGCATATGGGTACTTTCGGGGTGTTGGTGGCGCCACCGGCGGGAGAGTGAAGGGTTGAGTTGGATTCGGGCGATGTCCGACAGTGGATGGGGGCGGCAGGTTCGGGCGAGGCCCGAAAGTGGATGGGATCCAGGGGCCAGTGGCCCCTGGTCGGGTTCGGGGCGAAGCCCTGAGGTTTAGTTTTTGACTTTGTGACTTTGTGACTTTGTGACTTTGTGAC
>JADFZD010000050.1 GCA_015232705.1 Magnetococcales bacterium
CTCAGCCAGATCGACCGGTTGACAGGTGGTGGGGGATTCGTTGCGGACCAGATTCTTCAACAGTTCGACGATCTTTTTGATCCGTTCGGTGTTGTCGAGGATCCAGGTGATGATCTTCGGGATCTTCTCGCCCATCTCGGAGTAGGGCAGGCCGGAGAGGGCGAACTCTCCTTGATCCTGGTAGTACTCGTCAAGGATCGTCTTGACGGTGGGCCAGGCGTCGGCAAGCAGGGTGGCGTTGTAGTAGATCGCGTTGTTGGGATTGTTGATCTCGTGGGCCACGCCAGCGGCCATGAGCCCCAGGGAGGCGAGACGGGCGTTTTTGGCGGCCTGCTCCTCCAGGAGTTTGATCTCCGAGATGTCGGTGGTGACCACCATGGCTGTGGTGGCGCCGGTCTCTTCGGGCAGAGGGACGATGCGGATTTCGTACCAGCGGTCAAGGGCGGCGCGCAGTTGCAGGTTGTGGACCTCCTTCTGCGCGAAGGCTCGTTCCAGGGCTTGACGATACCGTTCCTGGAATCCCTCCGTCCGGGTGGACAGGGGATCACCAGGCTCACGGCTCATGGCGGCGCGGGTTCGGTTGATCAGCAACGGTTTGCCCTGGCGGTCAACCAGACGGATGGTGTCCGGTGAACGGTAGAAGAGCAGGCTCAACAGCCGTTCCGATTTCTCCAGACGGTGGGCCATGCGGGTGCGCAGGAGGAGTTCTCGGTTGATGCGCCACAGATGGTGCACCAGCAGGCTGGTAAGCAGGATGCCGGCCAGCAGAGCCACCCAGTCTCCATGTTCGAACCACTCGGCGGAGCGGAAATGGTCGGTCTGGGAGCAGATGATGGACCAGTCGCGATTGCCGATGCGGCTGGTGGCGGTGAGTTTGGGATCGGGACGAGCGATCCAGGTTTGCCAGTCGAGCGGATCGGCAAAGGAGAGGGGGGCGCCGGTCAGACGTGAGGCGTAAAAGTGCAGAAAGCGCGCCTCGGGCGGGGCGTGATCATCGAGGATGATGCACTCCACGCCACGCGGTTCGAGCATGGCAATGGCCTGTTCGGCGAGGGTGGCAAACTGGAACACGCCGAGGATGTAGCCGGTCAGGGCGGCATGCCGTTCCAGCACCGAGACCTGGCGGACATCGGATGCATAGACCGGCAGAGCGGCGAGAAATCCGAAGCGGTGCGGATCGCCCGGAGTGAGTTCGATCCTCTGACTGACCACCATGTTTCCGCTGCTGCGCGCCTCTTCCAGCAGGGCGCGTTGGAACGGATCGGCATAGTGGTCGTGGCCGCAGGCAAAGGGTTGAAAGGCATGGGGGTGCGAAAAAGCCACCCTGGCGGATTCCGGGCGATCGGCGTGAGCGGCTGTCAGGGGGATCCATTGCAGGGACTCGATGCCGGGATGACGAGCACGGATCAGGGTGGCGATGCGCTGGAAAGTCGGTTCATCGATCTCCGGGGCGGATTGAAACAGTTCGTGGAGTTCGTGAACGGCGCTGGTGGCGGTTTCCAGACTTTTTTTCACCACCCGTTGGCGATCCTGAGCCACCCATTCGAACTCTTGGCCCAGGTGATGGGTGATCTGAAAGCGCACGCTGGCGAACAGGAGCGCGGAGAGCAGCAGACCCAGGATGGCCACCAGCACGATCAGGCCGTGGGTGCGCAGCCAGGCCATTGGATGTGGATCATGCCCCCATGTCGCGGATCTGGAAGAGGGCACCGGGGGGAGGGCCTCCGGTTCCACGGCGGTTGAAATGTCGAAGCGGTTCGGGTTGGGCATGGCGGCGGCAGAAACGTGGGTTGATGGATAATCGCAACGCGATGGGAGAAGAGGGTCAATGGCTGGCATGCGTTCCAAGGTGTTGATCGTCGATGACGAGTCTGACATTCGCGATACCGTCTGCCTGATCCTGGCCAATGCCGGCTTCGAGAGCCTTGAGGCATCCAGCGTATCGGAGGCCCAGGGGCTTTTGCGCAACATCACCCCGGATCTCATCCTGCTGGACTGGATGCTCAAGGGGATGTCGGGACTGGACTATCTGCGACAGTTGAAAAAGGACGACCTGACCCGCGGCATCCCGGTGATCATGCTCACCGCCAAGGGCGAGGAGAGCGACAAGGTGAGCGGTTTGGATCATGGCGCGGATGATTATATCACCAAACCGTTCTCCTCCAAGGAACTGCTCGCCCGTATCCGGGCGGCTTTGCGGCGCATCGAGCCCTCTTTGCTCGACGATCAGGTGGAGTTTTCCGGACTGGTGCTCGATCGGGCGCGGCATATGATCAGCATCCATCGCGCTCCGCTCAAATGCAGTTCCATGGAGTTCCGGCTGCTTGGCTTTTTCATCACCCATCCGGATCGGGTCTACCATCGGGATCAGTTGCTGGATCTGGTCTGGGGAAGGAATGTGCATGTGGGGGATCGCACCGTGGATGTGCATGTGCGGGCGTTGCGCAAGCTTCTGGAGCCGTTCGGCAAGGATTCGCTGCTGCAAACCGTGCGCGGGGCGGGCTACATGTTTTCGGCCAAGCCGCAACCATGACTCACGTCCGCATCTTGGCCTGGCTGGCGGTGATCGCGCTGCTGCCTGCCTGTTTGTGGAGCCTTCCGCTCGTTCCGGTGTGGGCCTGGCTGCTGCCGATGGGCATCATCCTGCTGGTGGGGTATCGATTGCGTCCTGAGCAAGTTGAAGAGGATGAGGATATCCCGGATGTCTGCCTGGCGCGCGGGGATGATCCCCATCTGCGTCAGCGATGGAAGGTGGCCTTCAGCCGCTGGCGCGCGGCCATGGATGCCTTGCCGGATGGCGTGTTGCTGCTCGATTACCGGTTTGCGGTCTGCTGGTTCAATCCCGAGGCGCGTCAGATGTTGGAATTGTGCCCGGATCGCCATCTGGGGCGGCCCCTGGCGCTGCATATGGAGGATCCACTGCTCGACGACTATCTTCGTCGCGAGGATTTCACCCATCCCATTCAACTGGCCTCGCCGGTGAATGGCAATTTGGTGTTGGAGTTCAAGTTTTTGGCGCTCACCGGGGATGAGGGGTGGCTGGTGCTGATTCGGGATATCTCTGGCCCGTATCAGCTCGAACAGCGTCAGACCGACTTCATGGACAACATCTCCCATGAGTTGAAAACCCCGCTGACAGTCTTCCGGGGGGTGTTGGAACTGCTGCCGGAGATGCGTCCTGACTCGCCCCAGTGGGAGAACGCGCTTGGTTTGTTGCACAAGCAGAGTCTGCGCATGCAGGCTTTGATCGAGGATCAAACCCGGCTGTTGCGCCTGGGATCCAAGCGCTATGGATTTCCGTTCGAGCGGTTGGCTATGGAGCCGTTTTTGCGCGAGATGATCGATGCGGCGGTGGTGTTGAGCGGCGAGCGCGGCCATCGGTTTGTGGCAGAGATCGACGAATCGTTCCCGTTCGAGGCGAATCGGGAGTTGCTGCGGTGCGTGGCGAGCAATCTTCTGACCAATTCGGTACGCCATACCCCGGCAGGGAGCGAGGTGGGCGTGACCTGGGAGTTGGATGATCAACGCCGACCGGTGTTGACCGTCGCGGACAACGGTCCGGGGATCGCCTGCCATCATCTGCCGCGCCTGACCGAGCGCTTTTATCGGGTGAACGCCCATCAGAAGGTCACCCAACCGGATGTCAAGGATGATCATGGCTCCGGATTGGGCCTGGCACTGGTGAAACAGGCCATGGCGCGCGCCAACGGCAAGTTGGAGATCGTCAGTCATCTGGGCAGTGGCAGCCGGTTCATCTGCCGGTTTCCGCCTCTGGAAGATGCGTGGGGGTAGTGTTTGTTCCATCCGGGAAGTGCGGCAAGAGATTCCTGGATGGTGTGTAAGGGGGAGACCCCGGATTATCGTTTGTGTTTGTCATTGAGTCATTCAACCAAAAGAGCGTTTAAGGAGAGATGTATGAGCAAGATTTTGGATGCCATTTTGCCCCCCATGCCGGCGTTTTTGGACATGGTCAGCGCCCAGGCCGAGATTCTGGCCAAATGCATGAGCACGGCGGTGGATTGTCTGACGGATCCGGAACCGATCCGTTATCAGGCCCTGGCTGATCTGGAGAACAGCGCCAAGGCGTTGCGTGCCCGTCATTTGGACAAACTGAGTGACTCTTTCTCCACCCCGATCGACCGGGCGGATTTGAATGAGGCGATCATCACCCTGGAGACCCCGGTCGAGGAGATACGCGAGACCATCGAGGAGATGCGTGCATTGGGTGTCGATTCCGACAAATACCTACTGGAGATGGCCATCGTGTTGCGCGAGTCGGCCTCCGCTCTGCAACGCGGTTATTCGAAGCTGGCCACCAAGCCGGGTCAGGCCGATCCGGATGCCCTGGCCGCCATCGCCTGTCCGGGCCGCGTGGATGCGATCTATCGCAAGGGGTTGGGTCGTCTTTACACCTTGAACGAGGACATGGAAGCGATCAAGGCCAGGGATGAGGATATTCGCATCGCTACCTTCATCCACACGGTGGAGATCCTCAAGCGGCGCGAGGCGTATCGTCACATGCGCAGCGTGTCGCTCCAGATGGGTGATGCTGCCGAGGTGTTGCACACCATCGTGGCGCAGATCGGATAATCGATTTTTGACATGTGCTTTACAAGGCGCGTCCTTGTAAAGCACATGTTTTGCTGCTCGCGGAATCTGTAAACAATAAAAGTTATGATCTCTTGTTTGGGTTCATTTTTGGGATCTGCGATTTTTTGCAAGATTCTTTTAACAAACCCTTAATAATCGCTTAATTTCGAGTTAATGGAGGGCTGCTAATTTCAAAATTGTTTGATGGAACTGTTAAATATATTTGTCTTCCGTAAAGGGTATTATGAACGGAAGCGCCAAGGAAAAAAACAACAAAGTTTTCGGTGTGGTTCGTTTTCAACACTAGGGGAGAGAAACATGGGTATCGAACGGTTTTGGCCACTCAACGGGGCGCACGAGGTGAGAGACGATGGATAACAGCACGATTATGTTCATGATGTGGACCGCGATCATCGTGGTTCTGATTTTTGACTTCACCAACGGCTTTCACGACGCCTCCAACATCACCGGCTCGATTATCGCCTCGCGCGCCATGACGCCGATCCAGGCTGCGTTCCTGACTGGTGTGTTTCACTTCATCGGGCCCATGCTCGGTGGCACCGCCGTGGCCGATACCATCGGAAAATTCGTGAGCATCAAGGATCTGAACGCCAACATGTCGTTGATGATCCTGCTATGTGGCATCTTCGGCTCGATTTTCTGGAATCTCCTTACCTGGTGGTTCGGATTGCCCTCCTCCTCGTCGCACGCCCTGGTGGGTGGCATCGCCGGCGCGGTGCTGTTTGCCGCCGGTGCCGATCACGTCATGTGGGGTTGGGAAGCCCTGGTTACCAAGGGTAAGCTGACCGGCGTCATGAAGGTGGTGCTGTCGCTGTTCGTATCCCCCATTCTCGGTTTCTGGCTTGCCTGGATCTTCCAGAAGATTGCCCGGCGCCTCGTGGCCAACGCCAAGCCGCGCGTGGACAAGTTCTTCAAGTGGTCGCAGTGGGGCAGCGCTGCCGCGCTCTCGTTTTCCCACGGCACCAACGACGCCCAGAAATCCATGGGCATCATCGCCCTGGCCCTGCTGTTGGGTGGGAATATCGAGAAATTCTATATCCCGAACTGGGTGATTCTGACTTGCGCCGTCTTCATCACCCTCGGCAACTCTTTGGGTGGCTGGCGTATCGTGCGTACCGTCGGCTTTGGTATCTTCCGCGTCCGTCCCATCCACTCGTTCAATGCCCAGTTGACGGCGGCAGCGGTGATCTTCGGTGCGGCCAACATGGGCGCCCCGGTCTCCACCACCCACGTTGCCAGCTCCAGTATCATGGGTGTGGGCACCGCCGAGCAGCCCAAGGCGGTCAAATGGCGCAAGGGTAAAGAGATCTTCGCGACCTGGGTTCTGACCATCCCCGGTTCCGGCTTGGTGGGCGGCCTGACCTACATGCTGGCCGACATGATCACCCACGTCAGTGGCGTCCGTTGATCCTGTCGTTTTACCATGGAACTCCCTCAAGAGAGGTCCACGGATGGGGGTGAGAGGGTTTTCCCCCATCATGCAAGCGAGTGCAACCCGTCATGAGGGGGGAGGATACCCTCCCCCCCACCGTGAGGCTCCACTGGGAGTATTCCGGTGAAAAAACAACACGAATCCAACACACCATAAGGTTCCTATAAGGAGAATTACATGAGCGGCGGATCTTCCCCCTTCACCAAGATGCTTGATAACGTTTTTCCGCGCATTCCTCCGTTTTTGGATATGATCAGCGTCCAGGCCGAAGTGCTCTCCAAAGGCATGACTGTGTCGGTCGATTACATGTCCGAGGCGACCACAGCCCGTTTCCATGAAATCATGCAGCTTGAGACCCGTTCCCGGGAACTGCGCGAGAAGCATCTGGATATCCTCAACAACGCCTTCTCCACCCCGATCGACCGCGAGGATGTGCTGCGCTCGATCACCGCGCTGGAGGTGCCGGTCTCTTCGATTCGTGTGGTCATCGAGGAGATGGAAGCGCTCAAGATCAAGAGTGACAACTACCTGCTGGAGATGGCCGTGATTTTGCGCGAGTCCGCCGCCGCCCTGCAGCGCGGCTTCGCCAAACTCGACACCACGCCGGCACAGGCCGAGCCCGATGCCCAGGTGGGACTCCAGTGTCTCTCCAATGTGGATCGCGTCTATCGCAAGGCGTTGAGCAACCTCTACAGCATCGATGACGACCTCAACCGCATGCGTTCCCATGCTGACGGCGCCGAGGTCCAGGCCATGATCCATGTGGTCGAGATGCTCAAGCGCCGCGAGGTGTATCGTCACATCCGCAACATTGCCGCCAGGATTGCCGAGGCGGCCCAGGTGCTGCACGGCATCGTGATCCAGATCAGCTGATTCGATTTTTCGTTTCGGCGGTGCTTCAACCCCCGGTTCCATCAGGAGTCGGGGGTTTTTGTTGTTCTTTTCAAAGAGTGTATACCGTCATTTCACGTTCTTCATGAGGGTTTCTTAAGACGGGCGAGCGAGGCGTGTATTTTCATGCTCATGGGACGTGTGGTTGAACATTCACCTATGGATAAATTGTTCATGACACCCTCTGAAGCGGGAGACCGCCGATGACATCGAGGGTCGATACGGTTGATTCAGATCAATAAGGGAACACTCTTTTTGAGGTGAGGACCCGTTCGTCACCTTTTTTTTTGTCTCCGGCCAGAAG
Source organism: Magnetococcales bacterium (assembly GCA_015232705.1). Lineage (GTDB taxonomy): Bacteria > Pseudomonadota > Magnetococcia > Magnetococcales > Magnetaquicoccaceae > Magnetaquiglobus. Next base: position 7,239 of record JADFZD010000050.1, read on the forward strand.
ATTGCATATACTGCAAGAACGTTTCCTTGGGAGCGCCTCTGGGGTGCTTCCTGGAAAGGCTGCGGGCAGTGTTGACCTGTAAAGACAGCGAGCCTTCAGATAAGGCCCGACGCACAAAAGCAGCGCAGTATGGTGGTATGTGAGCAGCGAAGGGCGTCGCAACGCCCTATCAAGGCCGCTGACGCAAGGGTCAATACGTCCTGGGTGCTCCCCATCATGCGAGATGTTGGGGCGTCGGAATGGCGGCCCGCGCGATGCGACCAGGAATCATTCTTGAAACGATCGGCGAATGACGTTACGGCACATGGACTCCAAGAATCCCCTTCTTCATGCTCAGCATGTCAGCACGTTACTGGATCAGTACGACGAGAGCTTTGAGCTTTATCGAGCTTACAGCGAACGTTTGATGATCAATCTGGGCGAAGTCTTCAACAAGACCTCACTGCCGATCAGCGCCATCTCCGGGGATCTGATGTCCCGGTCCAGCCTGAAAAAGTTTCTGACCGAACGGGGTGGCTACTACAGCCGTTTGCGGGATATCGAAAATCTGATCACGGTGCGAGTCGTGGTCTATTTTTCCGACGATATCGAGCTGGCGGTCAGTCTCATCACGAAAGAGTTCGCTCTCGACGACAGCTTTCAGCCGGTCGTCGAAATGCCGGATCAGGATCGTTTCGGCATCAATACCCGCCGCTTTGATATCAAATTGTTGACGGAACAGTTCAGCCGTCCCGAGTACCAGCGTTTCAACGGTCTGAAGGCCGAGCTGGAGATCCGTACCGTGTTGCAGCACTCCTGGTCCGAGGTCAAGGGCATCTTTGACATGCTGGTGGGTCGGACGCGCATTCCTGGACAGAACGTCAATAAGCTGGCGCAAATCTCCTATTTGCTCAAAATGGCCGATGAGGAGTTGGTGCGCATCAAGGATCAGATCCTCCAGCAGAACGCCATGACCAATGCTCAACCCTCGCCGTTCGAGCCGCCTCCCGGTGTGATCCCGGAAGTGCCGTCGATGCTTGAACTCAAGCCGGTCGATGCCCAAAAGCAGGCCGATCTGGCCACACGCCTGGAGGGGTTCATCTTGAATGATTCCGTGGTACGTGACATCGACCGCTCCATTGCCGACCACTACGAGACCCGTCTGGTCTATCGGGACAATTTCGTCTCGACCCTGGCCGAGATTCTGGTGCGCTTGGGACTGGATCGCGAGGAGCGACTGCGCGAGGAGTTGACCACCAACAAACCGGTCATCCTGATTTTGATGAAGAACATCTTTGGCGATACCTCCCGGTCCGGGGTGGAGTTCATTCACAAAGGCTCGTCGCTGCTCGTCCTCTTTTACGTGCTGCTGGCCAAGACCGGCAACATCGAAATCATCAAAAAGAACGTCCGCGCCTACATCTCCCTGAAGGGGATCTCGGTGGAGGATTTCGCCAATGACCTGTTGACCCACTACAAAAAAGTCATCCGCAAGGCCCCTGAACCCAACTGGTAATGCGCCTCCACCCCTCATTCCTCGTGGTTCATGGATAGGGGTGCGGGGGGGTGTTTTCCATCCTGCTGATTAGCCGATTATTTCGGCACGGTATCTGCTCCGTGTGGCGATAGAGATTCTTAGAGAATCGCCCGTATGTCGATTTCATGACAGGAGAGGTACCGTGTCCCAAGTCGGATTGATCGGTTCGCCCGATGCATTCAAAGCCAATCTGTTGAACCTGCGTCAGAGTCTGAACGAGATCGTGGCCCCATTGCACGAGGTCGCCCCTGGTCTGCCCTGGCAGAGGACCAACCAGACCGATGAGTATCATGTTCCGCAGCCCGATTTCGAGAACGTGCTTCGTGAGGTGCTGGGTCCGGATGATTTGGAGGGTGTTCCGGAGTCCGAACCATTGTTCAAGCCACTCCCGGCGCGCGAGAGTGACAAGCCGGTCCAAGGACCGCGCGAGCAGCCGAAGGAGAGTCTGCCACCGCAGTTGTCACGCAACATGATCGACTTCGATGAGCGTCTGGGGTGGCAGTCGGCCAGTCTCACCTACACCAACATTCGTTCCGCGACAGGTCACTATCGTACCGAGTTGG
>JADFZD010000051.1 GCA_015232705.1 Magnetococcales bacterium
CATGAGGCCATGAGCAGTCGATCCCACCCCCTTGAATCGATCCGTGCCCGCATTGCCGCTGCCTGCCAAAGGTCGGGTCGCGATCCAGCCTCGGTGCGGCTGGTCGTGGTTTCCAAAACCCGCTCTCCCGAGGCGATCCGTGAGGTCGCGGCCCATGGCCAGACCCTGTTTGCCGAAAACCGCGTCCAGGAGGCGCGCGACAAAATTCCTCTGATCGGGAATCCGACCCTCACCTGGCATCTTATCGGACCCTTGCAGCGCAACAAGGTCAAGCATGCCGTGGAGATTTTCTCCATGATCCACTCCGTGGACTCCCTGGAACTGGCCGAAGAGATCTCCAGGCGGGCGGAACGCATCCGTCCAATGCCGGTGCTCATGCAGGTCAACGTGGGTCGCGAACCGCAAAAATCCGGGATCGCACCCGAAGAGGCCCTGGAGATGGCCCGCGCCATGGCGCACTTTCCGGGGATCGCGCTCCAGGGCCTGATGACCATCCCCCCGCTGTGCGACGAGGCCGAAGAGGCGCGACCCTGGTTCCGGACTCTTGCCACGCTGCGCGCCTCCCTTGAGGCCGAGGCGATACCCGGCATTGCGCTGGGGGAACTCTCCATGGGCATGAGCCATGACTTCGAGGTGGCCGTGGAGGAGGGGGCCACGTTGGTGCGCATCGGCAGCGCACTCTTCGCTTCGGCATGAGCACCCCTTTTCATCCGATCCTTGGCCAGGAGCGCGTCATGAAGCACGCCTGTTTGCCCTGTCGGCTTCTGGCCATGCTGCTGACATGCCTTGCGGGGTTGGTGATGGCCACGCCACTGCTGGCCGACAATCTTCACGAAGAGAGCCTGAAATCCGCCACCGAGGCCCTGGCCAAGGATCGGCTGGAGGAGGCGATTCGTCTCAACGATCAGGTGCTCAACGCCCAGGACTCGACCCGTGCGCAACGGGCCACCGCCTTTTCCGGACGGTGCGCCACGCGCTACAAACAGAGCCTCAACCAGCACAATCCGGCTTTGTTGCCGCAGGCCATCAGCGATTGCGACCGGGCCGTGGAGCTGAAATCCGATCTCCAGCAGGCCTATCGGATCCGGGGCGTGGCGCTGTTGAGCGCCGGCCATGCGGATCGCGCCGCCGAGGATCTGAGCGTGGCTCTGGCCTTGAATCCCGAGGATGTTCTGGCTTTTCAAAATCGTGCCCTGGCCCTGGCCAAACTGGGTCGCGGACGCGAGGCCATGGCCGAACTCGACGCCGCCATCCGCCTCAAGCCGGATCAACCCTGGAGCTACTACAATCGGGGACGTCTGCGGGTGGCGCAAGGGGATTACGAGACCTCGATCGATGATTTCATCGCCTTCATTCGCTTCAAGCGGGATCACGAGGAGGTCTATCGGCTGCGCGGCATGAGTCGCCTGCTGATCGGTCTGCCGCAACAGGCTGTCGGTGATTTTCACGAAGCGTTGCGTCTGCGTCCCAAGAACAACCCCGAGGCGCTGTTGGCGCGTGGCATCTCCTATTTTCTCCTGGAGCGCCATGCCGAGGCGGAGCAGGATCTCGCCCAGGCCATGGCGCTCAACCCGGCGCGGGTGGAAACCCGTCTGTGGCTCTATCTGACGCGCTTGAAAGCGGGCAAACCCGCGCGTGAACTTCTCACCGATCCGGTCATCAAGCGCAGTCAGCAGAGTTGGCCCGAGGCGCTGGTGTTCGTGCTGCTGGGGGATATTCCCGCAGAACGGGGCCTGGAGGCGGCACGCGCCGGCAACGATCCGGTGGAAACCCGTCTGCGTGAGAATCTCACCTTGTTGTTGTACGGTCACAAGGCGCGCATCGATGGCAAGGAGGCCGATGCCGTGCGTTGGTTGGAATCGATCCAGGCCGGTCAGGAGCGCGAGGCTCCATATTACCGTCTGGCCCGCCAGGCGTTGCGGCATTCGTCGTTTCCGACCGCCGGCGTAACGGGACGCAACGCCGAGAAGGCGATTGCGGCACTGGCGACCCAAGTCCCGTCGGAACCCCCTGCGGGAGCCAAGGTTGAGGTGCGTCCGATGCCTGCGCCTGGGGGGTACACCTTGCCGCAATCTACGGCCCGGACATCCACCGGAGCGGGGAGTCAGGGGTCGTCTCGTGGAGGCTCTTCTTTGGCCGCCGAACCGGGTGGCGAGCCTGCGGATCCGAGTCCGGACGGATCTTCTGAGTCTATTTTTGCAGATAAGCCGATTCCGGCGCCCAGAGAGCCGTTGCGTCCGCGCGTGCCGGGCAAGCCAGGTGCGGCGGTCCCACCGCCGTCCAAGACGGGTGCGGGCGTGCCGTCGGTCAAATCGGAAGCGGGCGCCCTACCGCCGTCCAAGCCAGGTGCGGAGAGTGCGCCACGGCCAGGAAAAACGGACATTGGCGCGGCGTCGTCGTCCAAGCCAGGTGCGGGCGTGCCGTCGGTCAAAACGGAAGCGGTCGCTGCGCCATCGGCCAAGTCTGCGGAAGGGAGTCAGGCGCCATCGGCCAGAGTGAAGGAGGGAAGTCCAGTTCCGCAGGCGCCCATGGTTCAATCCGTGCCGACCTTCGAGGAGACGCGCGTCCGAGTGCCGGACGCCGAGGATGAGCGGGTTGCCATGCCTGGTGCGGCCCCGAACGGACGTGTCGAGAAGAAGAAAATGGCTCTTGCGCGCATTGCCAACGAACCCGATGCTGGCCAAAGCGTGGCAAGCCCCGACAAGCCGGCCTCCCGTCCGGAGCGTGAGTTGGGCCGTACCGGTTCTTCGGTTGGCGCCCGGCCTGTGGCTGGGGACGAAAGTTCGCGTGCCGGCAGGTCCGAGACGCAGGGGGCAGGTGATCCGATCAGGAAGCCGATTGGAAAGAGCAAAGGCGGATATGTGTTTACGGCTGCCTCCTACTCCACGGCCACTTATGCCAACAACGGTCTGGATTCGTTTTTGCGCCTGGGAGTACCCGCTTATGTGGAGGCGAGTCAGGTGCGGGAGAAGACCTTTCATCGCATCATGATTGGACCTTTTGCGGAGCAGGGTGAGGCCGAGGAGGCCAGGAATCGTGTTGGTGAGATGTTGAAACAGAAACCGGGAGAGATATCCAAGCGATGAGCATGAACGATTTGGGCACGCCTGATCTGGGTGTGATTGCCTTTTTGGGGGGTGGGGCCATGGCTGGGGCCCTGATTCAAGGATTGATTCGCGCCGGTATCGCGCCTGGGCGGATTCGTGTTGCCGATCCGGTGGCGGGCCAGCGGAGTATGTTGGTCGAACGGCACGGGGTATTGGTTTTTCCGGCGAATGTCGAGGCGGTTCAGGGTGCGGCTGTGGTGGTCGTGGCTGTGAAGCCGGGTATGGTGGCTGGTGTGCTTGACGAGGTGTCAGGCTTGCTTCTTCCAGAAGTTCTGGTGATCTCCATTGCGGCGGGGGTGACGATGGCCACGCTTGCCGCCCATGTGCCGGCGGGTCAACCTTTGGCGCGGGTCATGCCCAATACGCCGGGTTTGGTGGGTGCCGGAATTTCGGCGTTGTTGCCGGCCCCGGTTTGTACCCCGGAGCAGCGTCTTACCGCCCGGCGCATCATGGAGTCGGTGGGTCTGGTCGAGGAGATCGATCAGGAGTCGTGGATGGATGGGATTACTGCCTTATCCGGATCGGGACCGGCCTATGTTTATCTGATTGCCGAGGCGCTTTCGGATGGGGGTGTGGCGAGTGGTTTGCCGCGTTCGTTGGCGGATCGTCTGGCGTTTCGCACTTTGTTGGGATCGGCCAAGTTGCTGGAGGAGAGTGGTGTTCATCCTGGAGTATTGAAGAATCAGGTCACTTCGCCGGGAGGGACCACCATTGCCGGTCTGGAGGTATTGGAGCGAAGTGGGGTGCGGGGTGCGTTGATGGGTGCGGTGCAGGCGGCGTGTCAGAGATCGCGGGAGTTGGGTAAGAAGTAGGGGGAGAAGAGAGGAGGGGAGGTGGTGGTCAGGATCTCCCGGTTGATGGGGTGCAGGGGCCAATGGCCCCTGGTGGGGTTCGGGGCGAAGCCCTGAGGTATTGTTTTTTTTTATTTTTTTGTCTTTCGCGCGTTTTTTGCGAAAAATCGCGCAAGCGCGCGCTCTTATATGTGCCATGGATCGCAGAAGGATTGCCGCCTCTGGCGGCCTGTTGGTTTGGGCCACGTTAGCGGCATCGGTTTGCAGACAACGCAAACCGATGCCGCTAACGTGGCTGGCGCGAATTTTTTTCACAAAAAACATGAAAAGGATTTGGTCATGGGGCCATCCGTGTGAAAAGGGAATGCTGATGCCTGTTTCACACATTGCCGAATGCCGTCTTCCAATGGCGGCTCATCTTCGCTTGCACCTCGTTGGCCCGTTGAGCCAAGGATTTCTTTGTAAAGACGCGCCTGAAAGACAAAGGACAATAAAAACCAGAACCTCGGAGGCATAAGCCTTCCGAACCTCCGCCGGAGATCGAACCGATCCCCGGACCCCGGCAATAATGGGGAGAAAACGCGACCAAGGAGAACAGACCCCATGGGTATCACAGGATCCATCGGCACCCTTTTGAACTTCCTGCTGGAGATCTATGCCTGGCTCATCCTGGGTCGGGTGCTGCTATCCTGGGTCAATCCCGACCCATACAACCCGATCGTGCAGTTTTTGGTGCGTGCCACGGAACCAGTGCTGGAACCCTTCCGCCGCTGGATCCCGAGTTTTGCCGGGCTGGACCTTTCGCCAATCGTGGCACTTCTGGCAGTCCACTTCATACAACGCATCGTGGTGACGCTGTTTCAGGGCGGCATGGGCGGCGGGGCCATCGGTTCGCTGATTGCCGAACTGCTCGGCATCCTCCATCTGCTGCTCACCTTTTATATGCTGCTGCTTTTTGCGCGCGGCGGTTTTCATGTGCACTCCTGGCGCACCTTTCGCAAAGGACTACCACCAGGGATCGATCTGCGTAAACCTCTGATCCGCTTTGTCTTCCAGGCCACGGAACCAGTCTTGCGTCCCCTTCGAGGGTTTGTACCCACCGTTTCGGGCATGGATGTCTCGCCTTTTGCGGCAGCGGTTGCGGTGCTGGTGCTTCTTTCGATTCTCCAAGAGTTGATGCTTGGCGTGGCCGGCACACGCATCCCCTTGCATGGCTGACGATCCTGCCTGGCTGCGTCGCGAAGGGGAGGAACTGATTCTCACCACGCGGGTGCAACCGCGCGCCTCGCGCGACAAGATCCTCGGTGCGCGTGAAGGGGTGCTGGCGGTGTCCCTGACCGCGCCGCCGGTGGAAGGGGCTGCCAATGAGGCGGTCATACGGTTGTTCGCCAAAGCATTGCATGTGGCCAAGGGAGGGGTGCGCATCGTGCGGGGAGAACGGTCGCGCGACAAGGTGATTCGGATCACAGGCGCGCACCGGGAACAGGTAACGACATGGTTGCGGGGGTTCGAAGCGGGAAGGGATACCTCCCCGCCCGAAACATGAAGAGCGGACCGTCGCGACGGTCCGGAGTCAAGCCGACAACGTGGGCAAGGAAGAGACTGGATTTTTTGGGACGGGAATTTTACGGAAAAGGGGGGAGGGATCTCCCCCCATCATGACAGTTACAGGGTTTCGTCCACCCAGGCGTAGAGCTTGGATTTGGGCAGAGCGCCGATTTTGGTGGCCTGGATTTGCCCACCCTTGAAGATCATCAGGGTCGGGATGCCACGCACGCCGTACTTGCCGGGGGTGCTGGGATTGTGATCGATGTTGAGTTTGGATACGATCAGACGATCCTTGTAATCGACGGCCAGATCCTCAAGAAAGGGGGCGATCTGCTTGCAGGGCCCACACCAATCGGCCCAGAAATCGACCAGGATCGGCATATTGGCTTGCAAAACGTCACGCTCGAAAGCGGCGTCGGAAGTTTGCAGAATGTTGTCGCTCATGACGCGGATGGCTCCTTGACGGGTCTTCGGGCTAAAAAAATTTCCGAAGGCACACGAATGGGACTCCCTCCATTCGGCATCTCCGGAGAACAGGGCAATAAGCTAAGACCGATCCGGATAAAAGTCAACCGTGTGTGCCATACGTGGCAAATTTCAGATGGACGGACGCGCAGGCCAAGCGCGATCTCCTTTGACAATCCCTTCCGAGATCGCGTATTGTGTGACGTTGATCCTGCCTCATGCGCGGTTAGCTCAGTTGGATAGAGCGTTGGCCTCCGAAGCCAAAGGTCGTTGGTTCGAATCCAATACCGCGTACCAATTAAATCAAGTAGTTAAGGTCACTTGTCAGGTGGCCGTTTTTATTCCAGTACCCACATAGTACCCACCAGAAAAAAATCAGGTCGTTGGTCAGACCCCTGATCTATCCAACCCATGGCCGAAATCAATCCCACACCATGCGGCCAATCCTGTCGGCTCGGGTTACAGGTCATCCCTCTCCAGACAGCACCAGGATGCGCCCTAACCTGGCCACGTTCACGACACGATCTGTGATCGTATTCGGCAGAGTCAGCACCCCTGTACGCAGACCGTAGCCAATCAACCGCCAGGCAATGCTTCCCCTTGGCTTCCTACCTGTCGCGATGCTCCGGGAAGTGAAGCCCGATGCTGTCACCGGGTGCATGTTTGGAAGCACGTTCACGACATGGAATATCCCCCCACTCCAAGTTCCAGTCGATCCACAACGGCTTGCCAGGCGTTGTTCAGTCGTGCCGATTCGCGGGATAGGATCCCCACCCCGAGGCGATGAAAGCAGATGCTCCCCATCCATGTCGCCGTGTCGCCATGTCTCCATGTCTCCAAAGGTGAACCCGATTTTCAATTTTCTTGTTCTACCTGTGGCGACATGGCGACAGACATGCCCCAGCATTACAAATCCAGGAATCATCCCCTTGCTGGTGCTCTCCAAACCAAGCATCGATCACCATGCGCCCATAACGGCATCTGCGCGGCCTTGTGCCGCATCTCAAGACATTGCCCCCGTACTTCCAACCTAGACTTCCCAGGTCACAGAACGCCTGGCGTGCGTCGTCCATGCCCATTCTGACTCTTGATCTGCATCCTGTTGAGTTTTGCCATGTTCATTCCATCTGTAGCCACAAAAGTCAAATCGCCAGCAGAAGACTCTACACGAAGCAGGGAGAGGGGTTGCCTGATCGTGCTCATGGGATTTGGATTCGGAGAACAGCTTTTTCAAATCCAAAAGAAAATCGGCATTCGGCAAGGCCAAAAATGCAAACGACCCGGCGCTCAATCTTCGGGTATTGTAGATATCGATGTCCCTGTGCGGGGAGTGGGTTTACATACCTTGAGATCATAGGGTCGTCTTGAAGATTGATTGCTCTTATCATCTTATTATCGTAACTAAAAAATAGTTCTCATGTTTCACAAAAAGAAACCGATCAGAAAGGAGGACGGCAAAACCGATCAGCAAAACACCGTGAACACATACATACAATTCAGGAGCTAACCAACATGAACTGCCGCATTCTCTCTCTTCTTACCCTTGCGGTTTTGGCAACACCTGTAACGACGCACGCCCAGGGGGGATATCTGGGGGTAGGTGCTGGATGGGCTCATTACCCTGAAGATAACGATGTACAAGAAGCCCTTGATGCTGTGAGATCATATGCCGTTTCAAATCTTGGAACAACTGTAAGAAGCAGCTCAACCTCAACTGATTATGATAAACTCGGATACAAAATATTTCTTGGATATGATTTTAATGAATGGATTGCACTTGAGGTAGGCTATCTAAACCTCAATGGATCAGATCTGAAGTTAAACTCATCGTTTAACAATGGTACAGCAGGTGATCTTAATTTTGATTCTCGTGTGCATGGGGCGTCTCTTACGCCTGTTTTTAAGTATCATCCAAATAAGCAGTCAACAATTTTTGGAAAGGTTGGGGGGTTTTTGTATAATGTAAAGACTGAGGCTAAAAGTTCTGGTGCATTAGCAGCGGTGTCAGGGAGTGAAAAATCCGATGGAGTAAGTCTTATCACAGGTGTTGGTGGAGAGTTCAAAATAACGAACAACCTCTCTCTCCGTGCAGAATATGAATTTCTCAACGATGTTGGAAAAGAAAACAAAACCGGACAAACGGATATTCACTTTTTATCCGGAAGTATCGTGATTCACCAATAGGTGGTTGCCTGGATCAGAACGCAACGCGGGCGCTGATAACCAGCAAATACAGCAAGGCGGCTTGAAAGCACAAATGGAGGGGGTTGGGCTTTCACCAACAGTCAGCATAGGGAGAAATTCATGTTTAAGAACGCATTGGTTGGTATGATGATGTTGGTGGTTGCTGTTTTAGCTGGGTGTGCCACCCCAATAATTGCCGATCTTTCTGGTTCTGATTATAATTTGTCAAGAAAAATAAACAGCAATATTAAACTATCAAAAGTTAATGTAAGAAATCTTGCGCCAGAAACAAAATTCTCAACCACAAATCCAGGGTCACAGACTCATTTTGCTATAAGAACAGAAACTCAATTCCGAAAAACACTTGAGGATGACATTAAACGATACTTTGATCAAGCTGTCCAAATTGACACTCTGGCGAATAAATCTCTAACTATTACAATAAAAAGCGCTGATAATTATTTTGTTTGGGAAGGTAATTCACAGGTACCATTAATTGCTTTGTTATCAGTCGGGTCTGATGTTGATTATATTATCTCATTAAAAATTCTATTTGAAATCGAGGAAAATAATAAGGTAGTCAATTCGTATTACTATGACGATATTGTGACAATAAAAGGCAAAGGAGCGGTAAATAGTGATATAAAAGAGGCATATCAGAAACTAGTTGCAGAGTATCGAGCAAAATTTTTCTCAGATATCGAGACCATGTTCTTGAAAAGATATTTCTAAATCACACATTAGTCTAATTGTAAAATTCTGACTATGTGTGCAAGGTCACGAAGTGTTTGTTTAAAAACGGCCAGGAAGGAATAAATTTTTGGCTGGATTCAATTGAAATATCAAAAACATGTACTCTGATCGCTCACTTTTCTACTAACGGTGGGACGGTGCTAAAGGTTACTCCTCACCCGATGGCGGCCTGTACACCAGTTTCTGGAGTTGCTCAATCCGGATCGTCAGTTCATCATCCGTGAGCGAGGATACCGAATTCGTGATATCGACTCTGCGGACCTCGCCCCAGCGATCCGGGTTGAGTTTCCCTGCCAGCCACCTGTAAGCCCCGATCCGCACACTCCGGGCAGCAGGTTCCAGGGATTCATCTTCGGCCACCTCAAGGATCCGGTCAGCCAGCACGACACCCT
>JADFZD010000052.1 GCA_015232705.1 Magnetococcales bacterium
AAGTCATAAAGATCAGAATCAAAAACTTCGGAGGCGCTGCCTCCGAACCTCCGCCGGGGGCGGGAACCGCCCCCGGTCCCCCGTGATTCCTTTACGGCTCTTGCTCCGCATATTGCTCGGCCTTCCGCCGAATAAACCGCCGCCAACCCACATCACCCAACGCATCGGCAATCGTAAAGATATCCTTGTCCCCACGCCCGGAAAGATTGATGATCACAATCGCATCCTCAGACAAGTCAGGCAACTCCTTCAACGCCTGAGCCACAGCGTGACTCGATTCCAAAGCCGGAATCAACCCCTCGGCACGCATCAACTCCTGTAACGCGGCAACCACCTCCCGATCGGTGGCCGCCTCGAAACGAACCCGACCGATCTGATGCAGATGAGCCAGAATCGGCGAGACCCCGACATAATCCAAGCCGGCAGCCACAGAATGGGTGTCCAGCATCTGACCATCCGAATTCTGAAGAAAGAAGGTCTTGTACCCTTGCGCCAGACCGATGGTTCCGGCTCCCGAAGCCAGACGCGCAGCATGCCGACCACTTTCAATGCCTGACCCGCCAGCCTCGACCCCGACCAGGTTCACTTCAGGATGGTCCAGAAATCCCTGAAAAATCCCCATGGCATTGGAACCACCTCCCACACAGGCATAAACATGCGTGGGCAAACGCCCCTCGGCAGCCAGAATCTGTGCCCTGGCTTCCATGCCAATGATCGACTGGAACCACGACACCATGGCCGGAAACGGATGCGCACCACAGGCCGTGCCCAACAGATAGTGGGTATCGTCCATGCTGGACACCCAATCACGCAACGCCTCGTTGACCGCATCCTTGAGGGTTTTGGAACCCGAATGGACCGGTACCACCCGCGCACCAAGACGCTCCATCCAGAAGACATTGGAACGCTGACGCTCCACATCCTCGGCGCCCATGTAGACGACACACTCGAAACCCATACGCGCAGCCATGGTGGCCGTGGCCATGCCATGCTGACCAGCGCCGGTTTCGGCAATGACCCGCCGCTTGCCCATGCGCTTGACCAACAACCCCTGCCCCATGACGTTGTTGGCCTTGTGCGCGCCGGTCTGGTTGAGATCCTCGCGCTTGATGTAAACCCGGCGACCGTAACGGGCGGTGAGATTCTCCGCGAAGGTCAAGGGGGTGGGACGTCCAGAGTAGTTTTCCATCAGCCGGACATAGCTGTTCCAGAACTCCGGATCGGCTCGTGCCGCTTCGTAGGCCTCGGTAAGACGCCGAAAGGTTTCGTGCAGGATCTCCGGGATGAAGGCACCGCCGAAGTCGCCAAAATAGCCGTTTTCCATTTCCGTTTCCCACAGGTTCTGAACGTGCATGATGGCGTGTCGAGAAGCCTCCCGGCAGACACAGCCTTCGGATGTCCGGATGACGAATGCGGACGTGGCGGGTACTATAACGGTTCGAACCCGCTTGAGAAAGAGTCGCGAGGGAAAAAAATGACCACAACCATCCATCAGCTCGTGCTGTCTGGATTGACCGTGCCCTATGCCCTGTCACGCCATCCGCTGCGCAAACGGCTGGCACTGCGCGTCACGCCGGAAGGCATGATCGAGGCGCGAGCGCCACAACGCATGAGTCAGGCCACGGTGGAGCGGTTTCTGCGGGAGCAGGCAACCTGGTTGCACGAGCAATTGCTACGCATCCGGTCGCAGCCTCCGGCTCATGCGGCCCTGGCCGACGGCGCCAGTGTGCCGCTGCTTGACACGCATCTGGTGTTGCGTGTGGCCGGCGAAGGGGTGACCCGATCACGCCAGGTGGGAGACGCCTTGTGGCTTCCCGCGCCGTTGTCCGACAATGGCCTGGAAATGGCCCTGGAACGTTGGTATCGCCGACGGGCCGCCGAATATCTGCCGGCTCGACTGGCCCACTGGGCAGGGATCATCGGGGTCACCTGGAGCCGCGTGACGATTCGTGGCCAGACCGGACGCTGGGGGAGCTGTTCAAACCGCGGGGCGATCAACCTCAACTGGCGCCTGATGGGCCTGCCTTCCCGGCTGGTGGATTACGTTTTGGTGCATGAACTGTGTCATCGCTTCGAGATGAACCACTCCCCGGCATTCTGGGCCAGGGTGGCAGCCGTCCTGCCGGATTGGTCCCGACTCAGGCACGCGTTGCACAGCCATCCGATCCATCCCCACGCCGCAAGCATGCGATGAAAAAGCCATCCATGTCGTGCAGGGCCGGTTCAAAGCGCAGATCCCCTTCCGGGGTCCGGGCCGAGGCCGGCAGATCGGGGGTGTCGGCAGGGATCGGCTCGCGTTGCCAGTGGGGGTGGCGGACAAGAAAGTCGTTGATCTGGTTCACCCCCTCTTCCGGCTCCAGGGAGCAGACCGCATACACCAATCGCCCACCCGGTAGAAGTCGTGAGGCGCACGCCTCCAGGATCTTTTTCTGCGTTTCTGCCATGCGTTCTGGATCCGTCGGTTGGCGTCGCCAGCGGATCTCCGGATGACGACGGATCACGCCGGTGGCGCTGCACGGCAGATCCGCGAGAATCTTGTGAAAGGATCGTCCCTCCAGAACCGTCGGTTCCGCCGCATCCCCGGTGACGATCTCCACCCCGTCTATTCCCAGGCGGGTCAGGTTTTCGCGCAGGGTTTGCAACCGTCCCGCGCGCAGATCCAGCGCGCAGATGCGAGCCTGACCATGCGCCAGGGCTACCAGCTGAGCGGTTTTGCCCCCCGGCGCGGCGCAGAGGTCGAGAACCCTCTCATCCGGTCGCGGATCAAGCAGGCGTGCCGGCCACTGTGCGGCCCCATCCTGGACTGCGAACCACCCTTCGGAGTAACCGGGCAGGGTTTCGATAGCCGGCGCATCGTTTACGATCACCCCATCCGGTGCATAGGGGTGGGCTTTTCCAAGCTCTCCCAGGGCGGCAAGCAGCTTTTCCCGTGTGGTCACCAGGGTATTGACGCGCAGGGTGAGCGGTCCGGGTTGTTGATTGGCTGTCAGGCGGGCCATGGTGTTCCTCTCCCCCACCTCTGCAAGCCAGCGGGAGACCAGCCAGGCTGGATGGGAGCAGGTCACAGCCAGTCGGGTCACGGGATCGGTCAGGGTGGCGCTGACTGCGGTGGGATCGATTTTAGTTGCCGCCCGCAGGACGGCGTTGACAAAGCCGGCCAGGGCGTGATCCGTGGAGGCCTTGATGAGGTTGACTGCCTCGTCGATGGCGGCATGGGGTGGCACGCGCAGAAAGTGGATCTGGTAAAGTGCGGTGCGGAGCACGGCGCGGGTCAGGTGTTTGTTGGCTGCGAGCGGGCGGTTCAGGCAGTGGTTCAGGATGGCGTCGAGCAGGTTCAGATGGCGCAGGGTGCCGGCGGCGATCTCCAGAGCGAAGTGGCGATCGCGGGGTGGGAGTTGGGTAAGCTGTGGTTCGTCCAGGCGCAGTGCCAGACCGTCGCGGCAGACCCGTTGTATGGCCTGGGCTGCCAGGCGTCGGGCGGAGGGTTGGGGGTGTCGGGTGGACGGGGATAGGGTGGCTGATGATGGTGGTGGTGATGTGGCGGTCATGGATTCAGAGTGGGAAGGGTGGAATCGTGTTCCAATCAGCACGGGGGTCCGGGGGCGATAATCGCCCCCGGCGGAGGTGCGGAGGCAGAGCCTCCGCTGTTCTTTTCTTTTGATTTTTTTCTTTTAGCGCGCTTTTACAAACAAGCCATTTTTCGCGCCTTTTGCGAAAAAATGCGCAGCGCGCCACCTTGGCTGCGGGATCGCTTTGCGTTTTTTGCAAAACGATCCCGCGGGCATGGCCAGAGACCTCAAACCCAGAAACCTCAGCCAGAAGCGCCTGGCCAGTCAACGAGAGTGGGTACGATCTTACGCCTTGCCGGAGAGTTCCTTGTCAAAATAGTCGATCGTGCGCCGCAGACCTTCATCGAGAGCCACGGTGGGCTGCCAATCCAGCCGCTCTTTGGCCAATCCGATATCCGGTCGGCGCTGTTTGGGATCGTCGGTCGGCAGTGGCTCAAAGATGATCGGCGATCTGGAACCGATCAGTTCCACCACTTTGCTCGCCAGCTCCAGCATCGAGAATTCACCTGGATTGCCCAAATTGACCGGTCCGAGAAAATCGTCGTCCGAGCGCATCAGACGCAAAAAACCCTCCACCATGTCATCGACATAGCAGAAGGATCGGGTCTGATTGCCATCTCCATACACCGTGATGGGATTGCCACGCAACGCCTGCACCACGAAATTCGAGACCACCCGACCATCATCGGGATGCATGCGCGGGCCATAGGTATTAAAAATCCGCGCCACCTTGATGCGCAGTCGATGTTGTCGATGATAATCGAAGAACAGGGTCTCTGCGCAGCGCTTTCCCTCGTCGTAACAGGATCGCGGTCCGATGATGTTCACATGGCCCCAGTAATCCTCACGCTGCGGATGAACCTGGGGGTCTCCGTAAACCTCACTCGTCGATGCCTGCATGATCCTGGCCCTGACCCGCTTGGCCAAACCCAACATGTTGATCGCCCCATGGACGCTTGTCTTGGTGGTTTGCACGGGATCGAACTGATAATGTATCGGCGAGGCCGGACATGCCAGATTGAAAATCTCGTCCACTTCGACATACAGGGGAAAGGTTACGTCGTGTCGCAGCAATTCAAAAAAGGGATGATCCAATAGATTGAGAATATTCCTTTTGTTTCCGGTAAAAAAATTGTCCACGCACAATACATCCGCGCCTTCGGCCAGAAGACGCTCACATAAATGGGATCCAAGAAAGCCCGCGCCACCGGTTACCAATACCCTTTTGCCGGAAAATCTGCTCATTTAAACGCTCCAATAACGAAAATTTCAGACCCCGAAACCGATCCGGACACTTGGTGAATCCAGAATAAAAACCTCTGCGTCATTCGACGTCAATCGGAATGATCAATAGGTATCATGAATCAAAAAATCCTTTAAAAACAAACAAGAAAAAAAATCAAATTTTCCCTTGAACTCCTCGTCCATTCCAGGCAGAATTCGGTTTGCCTGACGGGGAGACCTGTTAACGCATCCTTGAGATCGCCTGTCAACAGTTCCCTATGCGCAACCACTGACAAACGTTAAAATTTGGTCGCTCCAAGGTGGCAAGATCCAATGCATGCTCAAGCATGCCATGAGATTTTCCTCTTGGCTAGCCGAAAAATCTTGCAAAACCAAAAACAAGCAACACTAAAGAATACAATTATGAACGTCTTAACTCATCGGGGAAGCGCCATGACTTACAATGAAGCCGTTGTTGCAGCTCGCGAGAATGCCGCCAAAACCCGGAAAAGTTGGTACATCCTCTCCGATGGCCGCGAAAACTACAAAATCCGCGATCATCACTCGGGCATGACAGGCAAGCTCGGCCAGGAGAGCCGGGATTTCCAGATCACGGCGGTGGTGCATCCGGTCTGGCAGGAGTGATCATGCGGTTTATAACCCGCATATGACCATGCGGACCGTGGATCAAGGGATGTGCCCCCCGTGCCGGTCGAAGCGACCAGAAGACCTCTCGGCACATCCCCCCACACCCCGGTCGCAAGATCGACCGGGATGAGCCATCCCGCACCACCCTAACCCAATACAGACCTGGCCTCGGGCCAACACCCGTTTCGAACCGGCAGCGCACCACATAAGACCACCCTGGCAGCACACCGTGTAAGACCACCCTCTGGGTGCGCCTCAAAGCGATATTTTCCACGTAGATCCCTTCCCAAAAATGGCCGTGTGGATCATAATTCCGCCACAGGGCGAAATTGACATCATTGTGTCAGCGGCCTTGATACGGCGTTGCGACGCCACTGCGCGGCTCACATACGACCGTGTATGTCGTGCAGCTCTCGTCGCGTCTTGTCTGAAGGCTCGCGGCCTTCATAAGTCAACACGCCCTGGCGACCTGACGGCATGACCGAGGCTCAACCCTCCTTTCGCACGACCCGTGGCGACCTCAAGAGGTGTCACGGACAGCGATGGCCATTTGCGCAGGTTTTTAAACCGGATTCTCTCGATTGATTCTGCACGGATGCCAAAGATCCATGGCTGGAACGCAGCATAAAACCCCTTACAAAAATCTCAGCCCTGAGCTGATTCTTCAGGCCACGGAGCGCATTGGGGCGCGTTGCGATGGCCGATTGCTGGCGCTCAACAGTTTCGAAAATCGGGTTTATCAGGTCGGTCTGGAAGGCGGCGGCGCGCTGGTGGTGAAGTTCTATCGCAAGGGTCGCTGGAGTCGCGAAGCCATCCTCGAAGAGCATCTCTTTACCCGGCAGCTGGCTGATCTCGAAATTCCGGTGGTCGCGCCGTTGACCGACGCCAAGGAGCGCTCCTTGCACACCTGGCGCGGATTTCGTTACGCACTCTATCCGAGCCGCGGCGGACGTGCGCCCGATCTGGAGAACCTGGACCATCTCGAACGGCTGGGCTTGGCCCTGGGTCGGATCCACGCCCTGGGCGCCACCCGTCCGTTCGTGACCCGTCCAGCGTTGGATGTGGCGAGTTTCGGCGAGGAGCCGTATCGTTTTTTGATGGACTCGAAATTCATTCCCGTGGATCTGCGCGCCACCTATGGCGCCTTGATCGGCGACCTGCTGCAACGGATTCGTCGCTGTTTTGCGTTGGCCGGCGGGGTGCGTTGGATCCGTCTGCACGGGGATTGTCACTCCGGCAACATCCTCTGGACCGAAAGCGGTCCGCTGTTCGTGGATTTTGACGATGCACGCATGGGCCCGGCCATTCAGGATCTGTGGATGTGTCTGTCTGGGGATCGGGAGGAGCAGGGCACCCAATTGGCTGCCCTGTTGCGCGGCTATCGGAAATTCCATGATTTCAATCCGCGCGAAGTGCATCTGATCGAGGCATTGCGCACCTTGCGCATGATCCACTATGCCGCCTGGATTGCCCGCAGATGGGATGATCCGGCATTTCCGCGCGCCTTTCCCTGGTTTGACGCCCCGCGATATTGGGACAATCACATTCTGTCGTTGCGCGAGCAGGTGTTTCTCATGCAGGAGCCACCGCTGGAGTGGAATCCGATGGCCTATCGCGGAGATTATTGACGCCCGTTGGAAGAGGATGCAGCCCGAGCTTAAATCGTGGATTTCCTTTCCAGTCAACTGCTTTCCTTTGTCCTTTCATGATGGGGGTAGCACCCCCTCACCCAAGAACCGTCCTGAGAGAGTTTCACGGTAACGGATGGGCGGAAGCCCACCCTTTTAAGTTTGTGGACCATTCTGCGGGAGTCGTGCGTTAAAAAAAATTGGGCTTGGCGCGGAATTCGTGTTATGGTAATCCATTCACTTTTCCTGAATGCGGAAAACCATATCGTTCCTTGAACAAGACGGATACCTCCCCGCCATGAACCGTTGCACCCTTAAAGGGCTTTCCTTTCGGTATCTTCTATTGCTGTCGCTCGTATGGCTGTCTCTTCCAGGCCTGGCGCACGCCGGCCTGCAGATCGACATCTCCAAGGGCGGTCTGCAACCCATGCCGATTGCCATTCCAAAATTTCTCGACACCAATCCAGACGGTTCGGTGAACCCTTCGGCAGCCATGGGCAGCCGCATCGCGGATGTGATCGCCTCGGACCTGGAACGCTCCGGCCTTTTTCAAATCCTCGATCGCAAAGGCTTTCTTCAGGATTCCACCTCGCTCTGGAAGGAGGGACCCAAATTTTCCGACTGGCGCAAAAATGGCGCTGAGGCCGTTGTGTCCGGCGCGGTGATCGATGCCGGTGGTCAAGTACACGCCGACTTTTTTTTGCATGATGTCTATCGCGGCGCGCCCGTGGGCAAGGGACAACGGTTCTCCGCGCCCAAGCCGGAGTGGCATCTGGTGGCCCATCGCATCGCCGACGAAATCTACACCCGACTCACCGGAGAGGCGGGTTATTTCAGCTCGCGGATCGTCTTCGTGGCCGAGCGTGGCGACAAGAAATGGCTCTCGATCATGGATCAGGACGGTCTGAACCGCACTGACCTCACCGAAGGCCGCTCACTGGTTCTCACGCCACGCTTCTCGCCCAGCGGAGAAACGCTCTTTTTTGTCTCCTACGTCTCCGGCGAACCACGCATCTATCGCTGGGAGTTATATACCGGCAAGAAGTATCTGGAAGGGGACTATCCGGGACTCAACAGCGCGCCTTCCTGGTCGCCGGACGGCTCGAAAATGGCCATGACCCTCAACAAGGATGGCAACGCCGAAATCTACGTCAAGGATCTGGGATCCGGCACTTTGTCGCGACTGACCCAAAACCCGGGCATCGACACCTCCCCCTCCTGGGCTCCGGATGGCCGGCGCATCGTCTTCAATTCGGATCGGGGAGGCACCCCGCAGATCTACACAATGAACGCCGACGGCTCCAATCAGACCCGTATCAGCTTCGAAGGGAACTACAACGCCGCACCCTCCTGGTCTCCACGCGGTGACCTGATCGCTTTCGTCAAGGGTGGCGGCGGCGGTTTCGGCATTTCGGTGATCAACCCCCAGGGCAATCAGGAGCGCGCACTCACCAGTTCCTGGATGGATGAATCCCCGGCCTGGGCGCCAAACGGTCGCGTGATCGCCTTTACCCGCGAGGTGCGTGGCAAGGGATCGAAGCTCTACACCATCGATCTCACCGGACAAAACGAACGCATCGTGCCCATGGATGCCGATATCCATGCCTCGGATCCCTCCTGGTCGCCGCTGCTGCGCTGATAGCGTGTTGAACCACCAGGACCGGGAGCATCCTTCGGGCGCTGCGATCCGGTCCTGGAGTCACACGGTCGTGAATGTGTCATGATTCCTTGCGCGTCGGATTTGAACTCATGATATATTTTTTCAATTTGTTAAACCGCACCCAGCTTGGAATGTGTCGTTTTTACTGGTAAAAAAAGAAGAGAGGGTCTGGGAGATTCATCTGCCTGGGTTTTGATTTTGACTTTAGCGCGCTCTTCAAAAGAAGTAATTTTCGCGTCTTTTGCGAAAAATGCGCTGCGCGCCGCCTTCGTGGGAGTCGTTTCCGCTTTTTGAAAACGACTCCC
>JADFZD010000053.1 GCA_015232705.1 Magnetococcales bacterium
CAAAAGCCTGACTTCAGGCTTTTGAAGGCGGCGCTCTGGAAGGAGGAACCAACCCCTTTTCCGGAACGCCGCCATGGAATGTCGAGCATTACAATATGGTGCGTCTGCATTCGGCCATCGGATATGTGACTCTTGCGGATCGCCTTGCAGGCAAACATACGAAAATTGAGGAGACCAGGAAGCAGAAATTGGAGGCAGCGCAAGTGATCAGAAAACAACGTCGCAACTTGGCTGGGACAGGATCCTTACAAGTAGCTGAAACAGCATAGGAAATAGTATAAACTTGATTTCAGCCTGACGGAGGATAAGGCAATGAGGGGACGCAACCTGAGCGCCGGTCAGGGGCCGAAGCAGGAACTGGCGGTCGCAAGACTTCCCGGTTCTTCCTTTCTCTCCTGCTTTGGCCAGTAAAGCGAAAAATCCCAGGGGTGCGGGGACAGAGTCCCCGCGATGGTGAGGTAATCTATAGCTCATGAAAATCTTCAAAAACTCCATGTCTCGCTGAACCAACACACAAACGTGCGTCTCAGGAATTGATGGCACAAGCCATACAGCATCAAGGTCTCCTGCTGACCCGCGAAGCGTTCCTCCCACGCGTTGATCGTATTCTTGAGCGAGCCAATGATACGTCCGGTTGCCCTCAACCCCATGCCCTCATCGCGGATCTTGATGGCGAGCGCCACCTTGCTGATCGGTGATTTCAGGTCTGCCATGGGTGTCTCGCGGGTTTCTGAGAACTGGATGCCGCAGCTCTGACATCGCAACAATGCTCGATCCCCGTTATGGACGGTAGCATAGCGCTTTTTGATGACAGCATCGACAAGTCGGCACGATGGACAGGTAAAGATTTCATGAATGTTCATGAGACTGGATTACAGCCTCTGCCAGCATCAGTCAAGTGTGGTCAGAACAGTTGGAGTCCCGCGCCTGAATCGGTAAGTGCTGGAAATTAAAGACTTTTTTAAACGGGATTGTATGAAGCTGAATGAGAAAATGGCGGAAGGGGTGGGATTTGAACCCACGGATGGTTGCCCATCGACGGTTTTCAAGACCGTTGCATTCAACCGCTCTGCCACCCTTCCGGAGTGGATACGTGATTTGGAAATGCCCAAATGACGCCAACAAGGAGCGCGGGATTGGCTTGCCCCGCATGAAAATATCACCTGAGAGGTGGGATATCCTGGCCAAAAACGCCAGGATATCCCACCTCTCAGGCTTAAAGGCGGCGCGCTGGTGTTTTTTCGCGATGCGAAAAAACGCTTTGTAAAGTGCGCGCTGAAGTCAACAGCAACAGCAAAAATTCAAAACACTAGGGTGTGTTGACATATGAAGGCAGCGAGCCTTCTGACAAGGCGCGACGACCCGAGCAGCGCCAACACGGTAGTATGTTAGCCGCGAAGGGGCGTCGCAACGCCGTATCAAGGCCGCTGAGGCGATATGTCAACACGCCCTAGCAAAAAAAAGAAAAAGTAAAAACCAAACCTTGGTGACGCCGTCCCCAAATCCCTGCCGGGGGAGCGAACCGCTCCCCGGACCCAGGCGATAGTCAAACCTTGGGGATTTGAGTCCCCAAACCTCAATCTGGGGTGATGGTCTCCCCCGGACCGCGGCAAACGATCCGCCGGATCTGAGGAGCCTATCCCCGCACCGCGATGCGACTCTGCCCACCCATGTAAGGGCGCAACGCATCAGGGAGGATCACACTCCCATCCTCCTGCACGAAATTCTCCAACAACGCCACCAGCGTCCGACCCACCGCGATGCCCGAACCGTTCAGTGTGTGCACCGGCTCGACCGCCTTACCCTCTGTGCGTCGCAGACGCGCTTTCATGCGCCGCGCTTGGAAATCCAGGGTGTTCGAACACGAGGAGATCTCCCGATAACGCCCCTGACCCGGCAACCATACCTCCAGATCATACGTCTTGGCCGCAGCAAAGCCAAGGTCGCCCGTACACAACGCCACCGTGCGATAGGGGAGTTCCAGACGCTGCAACACCGCCTCGGCATGTTGGGTCAAAGACTCCAACGCCGCCATGCTCTCCTCGGGACGGCTGATCCAAACCAACTCAACCTTGTCGAACTGATGCTGGCGGATCAGTCCGCGCGTGTCACGTCCGGCGGCACCCGCTTCCCGGCGGAAACAGGCGGTCCAGGCGGTGAACCTCATCGGCAGGAGCGCCTCATCCACGATTTGACCACGCACCATGTTGGTCAAAGGCACTTCAGCCGTGGGAATCAGGTAGAAGGGATCATCCCGCAAACAAAACAGATCCTCTTCGAACTTCGGCAACTGACCGGTGCCGAACAGACTCTCCTTGTTGGCCAGAAACGGCGGCAAAATCTCCTCATAGCCATGTTCGCGCGTATGCAGATCGAGCATGAACGAGGTCAGGGCGCGGACCAGACGGGCACCATCCTGCACGCCGAAAAATAGACCATGCACCCGCGACGCCGTTTCATGTTGACAGGTTTAGGATCCCTGCTCGCCCTGACGAGTGGCTGCAAACCGATACGCATCTGGAATCCATGCCATGAACGGCTGCCACAAGAACTGCTCGACCACCCCCTGGTGCGTGGTGTGTGGCATGACATTGATCCAGAAAAGTACTGGGACTGTCACCTCCACATCGCGGGCACCGGTGACTCCGGCAGCGGCATCACCCTCGCTCCCGAGATGACCAGCCTCTGGCATCCGTTCCAGAACCTCCAACGCCACTTCTATCTTAACGCCGGCTGCGCCGACTCGGAATCCGGCAGTGTGGATAAGCAATACATCGATCGTCTTCTGGACCTGATGTCGGCCTTCCCGCCGGGTGCCAAGGTGATGCTATTCGCCTTTGACCGGGCCCATGACGAAGCGGGTCACTCTCTTCCAGAACGCAGCGCATTTTATGTTCCCAACGCCTACGCCCGTGCCCTGGCCGAACGCCATCCCAGCCGATTCGAGTGGGTAGCCTCGATCCATCCCTATCGTTCGGATGCGGTCGCAGCCCTCGAAGAGGCGTATGACCAAGGCGCACGCGCCGTGAAATGGCTTCCCCCGGCCATGGGAATCGATCCGGCCTCTCCCCGCTGTCAACCCTTCTATCAAGCCATGGCACGCCTCGGCGTGCCGCTGATCACCCACGCGGGCGAAGAGAAGGCGGTGCACGGCATGAATCAAACGACCTTCGGCAATCCCCTACGCCTCAGACGGGCACTCGACAACGGGGTACGTACCGTGATCGCCCATTGCGCCTCGATCGGCGAGGATGAAGATTTCGACCACACCAACCGCCATGTTCCCAGTTTTACCCTGTTCACCCGCCTGATGGAGAATCCCGCCCATCGCGACCTTCTCCATGGAGATATCTCCGCCATCACCCTGCGCAATCGGGATCCAGCCGTGGTGCGCACCCTTCTCGAACGCACGGAATGGCATCCGCGCCTGCTTAACGGCAGCGATTACCCCTTGCCCGGCATTTTGCCGCTGATCTCCCCGACCCGCTTCGTGAAGGCGGATCTGTTGGATGAAAAGGTGGTTCCGGTGTTGAATCAAATGCGTGAGTACCATCCACTGCTGGCGGATCTGCTCCTAAAACGCCACCTCTCCGTCCATGGAACCGGCTTCTCCCCACGCATCTTCGAGACGCGCGACTTCTTTGTGCCGCGCCGGCACACTTCCGGAACCACGGCCCAGGTTGCGCAATCGGTGGCATAATGCTGGTCGCGCGACGCAAGACCACGCATCAAACGTTCCACGAAAAAGCGTCGCTCACCTCTTCTGCAAGGCCACCCAGCGGCGTTCTCCGGTCAAACGGACCGCGAAAACCCTTTGCGAAAAATCCGTGGGAAGGGTATTTTCGGGGCGATCTTCAAACAGCCACCCAAGGCCTTGGTCACAATGGTGATGCAACGCCTGGAACGAGCAGCTCAAGATGCCACCTTGCGCATGCTCAACCGCTCCTGAAGGCAGCAACCGAGTAGCGTTCACTTGCTGTTCGATCTGTCCCCGTAGCTCAGTCGGATAGAGCAACGGATTCCTAATCCGTAGGCCGTGCGTTCAAATCGCGCCGGGGACACCATTTTCTGGTTATTTTTCAACTTGCTTAGAGTGCGCATCATAGCACAGGTTTTTAGTAATTAAACAACCGAATAACAATATATATAATATTTGCCCCCTTCCGAACCCGAATAGGCGGCAAATTTCACGCCAAAATTTCCGCCAAGTTATGGTTATGTGCGCGCCCCGTCCCGGTCGAAAGCCGTAACTCGATCCCGAAAATTCCCCATCAAATATCGGTTGCATCACCTGATTCAGCGTCTGCTGAATCAGTCGGTCCACGACCGTCGGAATGCCCAGCATGCGCATCCCTTTCCCGCCAGGCTTGGGTATCTCTACCTTCCGCACCGGCTGGGGCGTGTACCTCCCATTCAGCAGTTCTTCCTTGATGCCGAGCCACTGCTCCTTGAGATACGCTCCCATGGCCTCCACGGTCATGCTGACTACTCCCGCGGACCCTCGGTTGCTTTTCTCCTGGTGCAACGTCCTTATCATGTTCCCGCGTTCGACCACCGCTTCCTTCAACTGCTTCGTCTCCTGGATCAGGTCGTCTCTCCTCGCCGTGACGCTTGACGCACCATCCCCGGTCCATGGCGGATTCCGTCCGTTGCCTCCCGTGGCGGTTCCGGGCATCTCAGCCCGGATAACCACGGCGCCGTTGTTGGTGGCGACTTTGGCCAAAGCGCACCTGGCAGGACGACCGGAAGAAAAAATGAGCCAGTTTGCCAAACCGAAACTGCTGATCGTGGATGAACTGGGCTATCTGCCTTTGGAAGCCCATGCAGCTCATTTGTTTTTTCAATTGGTTTCAAGACGCTACGAGCGAGGCAGCATGCTGGTGACCAGTAATCGTGGCGTGGGCGAATGGGGAGAGGTGTTCGGCGAGCCCGTTGTGGCGACAGCCATCCTGGATCGCCTGCTGCACCACAGCCATGTGGTAACGATCCGTGGCGAGAGCTACAGGCTACGGGAAAAACGGCGTTCCGGTCTTTTGGAAAACCGGAATATTGGCGACCAACCATCAACCAGCGTAACCAGGAGGGGGGTCAGTTTTTCATGTCACCAGGGGGTCAATTCTTCGTGTCGCTTGACAATTGGGAGACGACATCCAGACATGCGTGAAAGGGGCATCTGCTATCCCGTTTCACTCGGATGGCCCCTTGAGCGACAATTTTAAAAGGGGGCGTGATTCCCCTCACCCCCAACCGTGCAAGTCGCTGCGCGACTGGCACGGTAAAAAAGCGGGGGGATTACGCCAATCCTAAGCGTGGGCACCTCCCAGGGAACCTGGAAAGAGGGATTGCGCATCATCAGGCAGAGGTCCAAGTCTTATCCACAAACTGCTGGACATTCTTCTCAACATACGCCCGGAGTTCATTCTGACTCTCCGTCAAAATATTGATAACCCGCATGGCATTTTCCTTCATGTCCTTGGCCACTTCCGTGGCAATCTCAGCCTGGGTGCCCAAGAGTTCAACCGGAGACTTGACGGAAGTCAGTTGATTGAGTTGCCGCGTGGTCACCGCATTGAACCCCTCAACCGCGTCAATCTGCTGCTTGGCCAGTTGGGAAATGATATTCTCATTGATGTTCTTCATCTCGGTGATCGAATCAATGACAAACTTGCTCATTTCAGCCATTTTCTCGATGATCTCTTTGTTTTCCATGGTCGGTCCCCTTGGGCAAAACGCCCTTTTGAATGGTTAATGTTTGCTCATGCTGCATTGCAACATAAACTAACCCATCCTCACCTGGGTGTCAACAAAAAACGTGCATGATCGTCGAAGCTCCCTCACGCCCCTCCCATCGATCCATCCTGAAACCTGGTCCATGCACCCGAAAATGGCGTGCATTTGCTTGAAAACATCGCTATTCTGGATGACGGCAGGCTTGTTTGCATCCATACCAAGGAAAGACATCATGCACAGCATCCATGAGATCCAACTGGCAGTCATTGGTCTCGGTTATGTGGGACTGCCCCTGGCCGTCGAGTTCGGAAAAAAACGCCCGGTCGTCGGGTTCGACATCAATCCTGCACGTATCGACGAGTTGCGTTCCGGCGCGGACCGCACCCTCGAAACCACCCGCGACGATCTCCTGGCCGCCAAACATCTCACCTTCACCACCGAAACCACGGCTCTGGTTGGTTGCAACTGCTTCATCGTCACCGTACCCACCCCCATCGACGACCACAAACGTCCTGATCTCACCCCGCTGATCAAGGCCAGTGAAACCGTGGGACGCGTGCTTAAACCGGGAGATCTGGTCATCTACGAATCGACGGTCTATCCCGGCTGCACCGAAGAGGATTGTGTACCCATCCTGGAAAAATTCTCAGGTTTGACATTCAACGTCGATTTTTTTGCCGGCTACTCACCCGAACGCATCAATCCAGGCGATCATGATCACCGCGTCACCACCATCCGTAAGGTGACTTCCGGCTCCACACCCGCCATCGCCAATCTGGTCGATGCCCTCTACAACGAAATCATCGAGGTCGGCACCCACAAAGCCTCATCCATTCGGGTTGCCGAAGCGGCCAAGGTGATCGAAAATACCCAGAGAGATGTCAACATCGCCCTGATCAACGAACTGGCGATCCTTTTCAACAAAATGGAGATCGACACCGAGGCGGTACTCAAGGCCGCCGGCAGCAAATGGAACTTCCTCCCCTTTCGGCCTGGTCTGGTAGGCGGACACTGCATCGGCGTGGATCCCTATTATCTCACCCACAAAGCCCAAAGCATCGGCCATCATCCAGAAATCATCCTTGCGGGTCGCCGTCTCAATGACGCCATGGGCAGTTATGTGGTGGCCCAATTCGTCAAGGCCATGACCCAGCACCATCTGTTGGTGAGTGGTGCGCGGATCCTGGTCCTGGGGCTGACTTTCAAGGAGAACTGTCCCGATCTGCGCAATACCCGCATCGTGGATATCGTCCACGAACTGCACGAATACCAGTGTCAGGTCGAAGTCTACGATCCCTGGGTCTCGAAGGTGGATGCCCATCACGAATACGGTATCGCGCCCATCGCCTATCCCGAACCCCAGGCCTACGATGGCATCATCCTTGCTGTAGGCCATCGTCAATTCACGGAAATGGGCATCGCCACGATTCGCGGATTCGGCAAACCAGGTCATGTCATCTATGATCTGAAATACCTTTTTGACGCGGACGAGACCGACTTGCGCTTGTGAGGATGACGCCCGGAATTCCGGCGGCAAGACAGTTGCATCCGTCTTCTCCACCTGGATCACCGCCTCTTCACCCGATCAACGGAGCGTTGACACGCCATGTCAAAACCCAAGGCCTTTTATCCATTCTTTCAGGTCGGACGCATCGGCGAAATCGCCATGCGCATCCCCAAGGCGCGCAACCTCTTTCCTGAGAGCCAGTACGATCTGACCATCCTCTTGCCGGATGCCCATTTTCCAACCGCCAATCAGGCGGTCATCGACATCCTCTGCCGCGGAATTCGGATGATGCATGTCACCAGCGAGCAGATGGCCAAAGAGATTTTCCAACGGGCGCATGCCGAGGATCCCCGATCCATCTGGATCGATCCCGATCCAGCCGCCAATTACATCGAATATCTCAACCGCTTCCACGACCAACCCCGGAATTATTTTGCCAATTTGAGCCGGGAGGATGTGGAAAAGGGGTGGCAGATTCGCCAAAAACTGGGTATCCCGCGTCATGCCCGGATTGTAACCTGCCATGTTCGCGAAGCGGGCTATCTCGATCTCAAACGCGACATGTCCTATCACGGCTATCGCAACGCCAGCATCGAGAACCTCTTTTATGCCCTGATCTATCTGATGAAACGCGGCTATTGGGTGGTTCGTCTCGGGGACTCCAGCATGCTTCCTTTGAAGGATTTGCCGGACCATCTGATCGACGCCCCTTTCCATCCCGACTACGAACCCTTCTTCGACCCCTATTTCATCGCCAGCAGCGACTTCTACCTGGGCATGCTCTCGGGTCCGAACACCCTGGCCGGCGCCTTCGGCATACCGCAACTGCTCACCAATGTACCGCTCTCATGCGCCTCGGAGGAGAACGACGGGGACATGATGATCCCCAAAAAGTACTACTCCCACCAATTGGGACGCATGTTGACCTACGAAGAGATCATGATGAGCCCGATTCTCGATTTCAACCGGCAATATCTCTATCAGGAGTCGGAAATCGAGGTGATCGAAAACTCCTCCACCGAGATCTTCGCAGCCGTCTGGGAGATGGAGATGCGTTTGAACAACGCCTATCCATTCCGCGAGGAGGCGGAACTCTCTCACGCACGGGTAAAGGAGATCCAGAAAAAGGCTCATCTGTGGCGCCAGAGCACCCTGACCCCGGATCACTACCCCCACTACCCCTTTGTGGCCAGTTATCTTCTGAAAGGACGGATGAGTCACGAATTCATCCGAATGCATCCCGGCTATCTGGGACACGATTTCCCGCGCATCGCCTGGGGTTTCCATCCGCGCGTCGAAGGGTTGCCGGCGCGTCTGGAAGCGTTTCATCGGGAGAGGATGGGGTTGGGAGAGGAGAAGTGCTGACGAAGCCAGTCGAAAATGAACGATTGAGAACCCAAAAATTGACGGGGCCAGGAGCCAATGGCCCCTGGTGAAGTTGCAAGCGCAAGCGCGGCAGCATAGCCGCCTCAGGCTGCCAATCTTCTGGGCCATGTTCGCATGATCGTTTCGCAAACCGCACGAAGCGATCTCGCAACCAAGGCTGCGGACAAACAATTTTCACAAAGGGCGTAAAAATCACTTTCTTAAAAAGGCGCGCCAAGAACCAAACCGCACCCAGCTTGGAATGTATCGTTATTACTGGTGAAAAAAAAGAGAGGGTCTGGG
>JADFZD010000054.1 GCA_015232705.1 Magnetococcales bacterium
GTCCGGACAGGCCGGGCAACTGCTGCGGGTCGGATTGCCCAAAGAGGGGTTGAAACGGGTCGGACAGAATCTTTATTCCGCGCCCGAGGGAAGCGAGACCTCCCTGGCAGGTGCGCGCGGCGGTTTCAAACAGGGTTTTCTGGAGGCATCCAACACCAACACGGTGCGCGGCATGACCCAGATGATCGAGGCCAACCGCAACTTCGAGAACTATCTCAAGATCATCCAGACCCTGGATGGCATCGACGGGCAGGCCAATCAGATCGGACATCTGAATAACTGAGAACTTTTTTAGACGATAACAAGAAAACGTAAATCAAGAACGAGAAAGAGGAGTACCAAACCATGATGCGTGCCATGTGGACGGCGGCCACCGGAATGTCCGCCCAGGAGCGCAGTATCGATGTGATCGCCAACAACCTGGCCAATGTCAACACGTCAGGATTCAAGCACTCCCGCACCCATTTCCAGGATCTGCTGTATGCCAACATGCGTCCGGCGGGCAGCGAAACCTCGGATACCGGAACCCAGGTGCCTGTGGGTATCCAGTTGGGACATGGCGTCAAGGTGGTGTCGGTCTCCAAGGAGTTCACCCAGGGAAGCGCCGTACCGACCAGCGAGGCTCCCTTCAATGTGGACATGATGGTCAGTGGTCAGGGATTCTTCCAGATCGAACTGCCCAATGGGGATGTCGCCTACACCCGTGATGGCCATTTCGAGATCAACAAGGATGGCAACATCGTCACCGCAGATGGTTATCCGTTGAAGGGTGGCAATATCGGCGTGAATCCGCAGTTGCATACGGGCGTGACCATCGAGCAAGGTGGATCGATTGGATTCACCACCAACACCAATCCCGGCTTCCTGGCCAACCAGGGACAGATCGAACTGGCCCGTTTTGTGAATCCTTCTGGATTGACGGCCATCGGCAACAACATGTTCGTGGAAAGTGTTTCTTCCGGCACCCCGCAGGTGGCCAAACCCAACGCCGATGGCATGGGCAGCCTGCGTCAGCATGTGTTGGAGCAATCGAACGTCAATATGGTGACGGAAATGGTGGATATGATCGCCACGCAGCGGGCCTACGAAATCGGCACCAAGGCGATTCAGACTGCCGACAACATGTTGAGCCAAGTGGCGCAGTTGAAACGGTAGTGATGGTGTGAGAGAGGCACGGGGATGAACAGGTTCGGCCAACTGATTGCGGTGACGTCGCTCCTGCTGACGGGGTGGGCGCCAGAACAGGCGCACGCCCAGCTGATTCAGTCGCAAGATGTGGCGCGCGCCAGCGAACAGCAGTTGCGCGCCATGCTGGAGAGGGATACCGAGGGCCTGAGGCTCGACAAGGTTTTCTATCGCGATGCCTTGCGGGTTTCGGATGGCCCGGTGAGCTGGAAGGTCAAGTCGGATGTCAGCGACTGGGTATCCGGACGGCAGACCATCCCCATCGAGGTTTTGGTGAACGGCAAGCCGGAGACGGTGATTCAGGTATCGGCGATTTTCAAGCAGGCGGTTCGCTATCCAGTGCTCAAACGGTCGCTCAAGCGCGGTGATGTGGTTCGTGAGGGCGACATCAAGTGGATGGAAGGTGAATTGAAGAATGCCCCTTCCGGTTTGGTCGAGGATACCAAGGAGATCCTTGGTATGAGTGTCACCCGCCAGGTGATGGCGGATCGTCCATTGCAGGCCGATTGGTTTGCCTCGCCACAGGTGGTGGCGCGCGGTGAGCGGGTGCGGGTGGTGGCCATTTCCGGGGCGTTGCGCATCGAATCCACGGCAGTTGCCAAGAACGGTGGCCGGTTGGGGGAGATTGTGTCGTTGGAGAATCCGGAGAGTCACAGACGGTTCGATGCGCGTATCACCGGTCCGGGTAAAGCGGAAGTGGTTTGGTAGTCTTGCGTAAGAATGGAGAGGGGTGTGAGATGAACGGATTGGCTAAAATGATCCTCCTCGTGCCGGTGCTGCCCTTGGTGATCGCTGGGTGTGGCATGACGCGCGCCACGGAACGTCCACCGGCGCCGATCGCGGTAATTCAACCTACGCCGCCTGAGACACTCAGCCCCAAAAAAGGGTCGATCTGGCAATCGGCGGATCGCAACACCTTGTTCCTGGATAACAAGGCGCGCAACGTGGGCGATATCGTCAAGGTTGGCATCGACGAAGCCACCAAGGCCAACCAACAGGCCGGTACGAAGTTGAAGCGTGAGTCGACGCTGGCCATGCCTTCGGTTGCTGGTGCATTGACCGGGATCGGCAAGTTGGGGAATCTGGCCAACAATCCGCTGATCAATGGTACTGAGGTCAAGTCGAGCAGCGATCTCAATGCCGAGGCCGGCAACAACAAAACCGAACGCACCAGTGCCTTCAAGGCGACCGTTTCGTGCGTCGTGACCCAGGTGCTGCCCAATGGCAATCTGCGGATCGAGGGGCGGCAGGATATCACGATCAATCATGAAAACCAGATCATCCTGGTTTCCGGCGTGATTCGGCCTGAAGATATCGATGCCAACAATTTCGTCGCGTCAACGCAGATCGCGGATGCCCGCATCGAGTTGACCGGAGACGGGGATATCGATGATCAGCAGCGGCCCGGCATGCTCAACCGCTTCTTCAACACCATCAATCTCATGTGATGCTCATGAAAAAGCTGCGTAGATATCCGTCTCTGGTTCTGGCCTCCATGTTGTTGATGTCAGGTCTGGTTTGGACCCCGGAGGTCGAGGCGGCCCGCCTCAAGGATGTGGTCGAGATCGAGGGGGTGCGCGACAACCCTTTGACCGGTTTTGGTCTGGTGGTTGGTCTCAACGGTTCGGGTGATTCGAGCGCAGCCTTCACCAATCAGTCGTTGAAGATGATGCTGGAGCGCATGGGCATCTCGGCGGATCAGCAGGTGAAGGTGAAGAACGTCGCTTCGGTGATGGTCACCGCCACTTTGCCGCCTTTCGCCCGTCAGGGCAGCAAGCTCGACGTGATGATCTCTTCCTTGGGCGATGCCAAAACCCTCCAGGGAGGCACGTTGATCCTGACACCCTTGAAGGGTGCCGATGGACGCATTTATGCCGTGGCCCAGGGGCCGTTGATCGTTGGCGGTTTTTCGGCGGGTGGAGGCGGGGCCTCCCAGCAGAAGAACCATCCGACCGTGGGTAGGATCTCGGGTGGGGCGTTGGTGGAAAAGGAGATCGAGTTCGAGTTGAACAAGGAGCAGCAGTTGCAACTCTCCCTGCGCAACCCGGACTTTACCACCGCCAACCGTATCGTGCAGTCGATCAACGACGTGTTCGGCAAACCGTTGGCCTCGGCGCGTGACTCGGGTACGATTGCGCTGCAGATTCCGCCGGATTACCAGGGCAAGGTGGTCAATTTTGTTTCGCGCCTGGAGGCGGTACAGATCGATCCGGATCAGCGCGCGCGCGTGGTGCTCAACGAGCGTACCGGCACCATCGTCATGGGCGAGAATGTGCGGGTTTCCACCGTGGCCTTGGCCCACGGGGGTTTGAGCATCAAGATCCGCGAGGAGCCACGGGTCAGTCAGCCCAATGCCCGTTCCCAGGGTTCGACTGTGGTGACGCCCGGTGGGGCGGTCTCCGCCGAGGAGAAGGATGCCAGGGTGCTGGAGATGCCCGAAGGGGTGACTCTGGGTGATCTGGTGCGCGGTCTGAACGGCGTGGGCGTGACCCCGCGCGATCTGATCGCCATTTTGCAGTCGATCAAGGCCGCAGGCGCCTTGCAGGCCGATCTGGAGATCCTGTGAGCAGTGGCGTGAACATGCCGCCGCTGCCGCCGGCGCCCACGCCGGTTGCTAAACCGGCGGCGCCGTCGATTTCGAAGACCGACCAGAAACGGTTGAACGATGCGACCGCCGATTTCGAGTCGATGTTCATCCAGCAGCTTTTCAAGTCGATGCGTCGCACTGTGCCCGAGGATCCCAATGGCCGGTTGTTCGCCAAGAGTTCGGGTGAGAAAATTTTTCAGGAGATGCTCGATTCCGAGTACTCCAAGAACATGAGTCGCGGCAACAGCGGCCTGGGTTTGAAGGAGGCGATCTTCAAACAGGCGGTTGATCGACAGCTCGGACAGGTGACGGAAACACAAAATGCGCTCAATCGTGCCAAAGGGAGCGAGAATTCCTTAAATGCCGTCGCACAATCGCCGATAGGTAAGGGAGGGGTGGCAAAACCCGGATTTAATCCGTATGCTATCCGTGAAACTCATTTACCAGCGGCGGGCAATCCAACACGCGTCGGCCCCGCGGATCCGGTGAACGATCGGGATTCTTGATACCATGGAATCCCTCCGGCGACGGATCGGGATTGAAGGAAGAGATCTTAGGCATGGTCACGAGAATCAAGAGTGTCAATGTTGGGCAACTCGGTCGCATCTCCCGCAAGCGCACCGGGAGTAAATCGAGTGCCGGTGCGGGCAGTGCGTCTGGAGCTTCGCGCGCGGATGACGCACAGTTCTCCTCGGGGGGCCGCGTCATGGGGCTTGCAAACGAGGCGATCGAAAATGCGCCCGAGGTGCGGGTAGAGCTGGTGGAACCGATCCGTGAGGCCTTGGCCGGGGGGCGGTATCAGGTCTCCAGCCTGGAGGTGGCGGACAAGATTTTGCGTCAGGTCCTGATGGAACGTAAGAAATCCATTTGATACGCTTGGGATTGATGGCTCATGTCCTCTTCTGCCTTTGACGCGGTTGCCGAAACGCACCGCCTGACCGCGCTGCTCGATCCGATGATCGGACACTTCGAGCGCCTGTTGCCCCTGTTGGAGCAGGAGCGTCTGGCGTTGAAGGCGCGCAATCCGGAACAACTGGAGATCGCCACCCGTCGGGTCGAGGAGGTGCTGGTCGAGATCAAGCGTCTCGATATCTCCAGACAGGGCATGGCGTTGCGCATGGCCCAGTCGTTGGGATTGAAAGACGATGCGGTGAATCTCAAGGAGTTGGACAAGGCCATGGGGGGCAATACCGGGCTTTTGTCCTATCGTCAGCGTCTGCGTGACGCCATCGAACGCGCAGAGCGCTCCAATCGCGAAAATCAAGCGATTTTCAAGGGGGTTTTGGTAGCTACCGAGACCATGTTGCGGGCTCTCAAGGGAAGTACGCAAGGTCAGACCACCGCGTATGACCGACGGGGCTTCCGGCAGAGTGGACCGGGATACCACTTTTTATCCAAGCAATTCTAGCAACCCAATGGCGAGGGGTGGAACGCACACCGGGGTGGGGAGACCTCGGTGCTGTCGATCGGTCCACGCGCCCAGGGAGGGGATGGTTCCATGTTGATACTGACGCGCAGAATCGGTGAGAGCCTGAACATCGGTGATGAGATCAAAATCACCCTGTTGGGCATCAAGGGCAACCAGGTGCGCATCGGCATTGACGCCCCTCGCGATGTCGAGGTGCATCGCGAGGAGATCTACGACAAAATCAAACGCGAAACCCGCAAGGCCAACACCAAGATGTCCATCGACACCCTGGACGCGGCCTCCCGCATTCTCTCCCGGACCTGACCTGCCTGGCGTTGGCGTGAATCCTGGTGGACACGGATTTGAAAGAGCGATAAAATCTCCTCCAAGGAGAGGTGGCGCTTTTTTTGAAATCTGGAGACACGATGACCTCCGCCGTGATCATCTTCGGTACCCTGGCCTTTGTCAAAGAGTTGGAGACCGCCGGCGTGTCCGCCCCTCAGGCCGAATCCTGGGTGCGCGCTTTGAGCCATACATTGCAGCAGGTCGAGGAGTCCCGTTCCGAGGCGTTGGCCACGAAAGGGGATATCCTGCGTCTGGAACGGGTGATTGCGGAGATACGAAAGGATATCGAACTGCTGTGCGCGGTTGTGGGCAGGGACATCGCGGCATCCAAGCACGATGTCATCACATGGGTCGCCGGCATGTTCATCGCAAGACCGCTTTGATCCCTGACCTGCTGTTCGGATTGTTCAAGGGGACAGCATCTCCGATACGCCATCAACCTTCCGTTGCCCAGGAGATGCGTCTGCCGGCTCCCGTGTCCACCAATCCGGTCGCACTTTCGCCGGCGCGCTGAGTTCAATACCTCGGGTGCCGTGCCGGCCTGACATAAAGCAACCTGCATGACAACCCTTTTTCGCGTTTATCCTCCCTGGTTTTCGACCCGATATCCCTCAGGCACCCCACATGCGACGCTTACCTACCGAACCAGTGATCCATCCCGTTGACCTGACCCGCTGCGGCGAGTTGCCCGATTGCCCCTTGGCCGATGCCGCGCGCGTGGCGGGTGTGGCCGATGAGGCGTTGCTGCGCTATCTGGAGGAGGCCAACAGCGTGCCCGGCGATGGGCGCATCCGACTCGGGGTGTTGATCCGCGCGGCCTTCACCCTGCTCGGTCGCAAAGAGAATCAGGCTGCCATGCTG
Organism: Magnetococcales bacterium; assembly: GCA_015232705.1. GTDB lineage: Bacteria > Pseudomonadota > Magnetococcia > Magnetococcales > Magnetaquicoccaceae > Magnetaquiglobus. The sequence continues at coordinate 6,387 of JADFZD010000054.1, forward strand.
CGTCAGCAACTCTCCGCAACCCTGGATCGCGAGCGACAACTCTCCGAGACCTTGCGCGCCGGATTGCTGGGTTCGGGCACGACGCTGAGGACCGCTTCTGCCGTGGAGGAACCGAGGAGCGTGGAACGCTCCCCCGCAGAGAGTACGAAGGCGTTGCCTGCCAAGAAGAAGAAAAAAAAATAGGACGTGGTGGCGCAACAGAGCTGAATGGAAGGCCCTTGTTTCGTCATTCCTGCGCAAGCAGGAATTCGGGTTTCTGGTTGCCGTACTCCGTTTCTCACGCGCGGTGACCCGCTTGATGCAATGCGAAGATGCGTCGCGTTGCCAAAGACACAAAACAACGCATCTTCCAAGGCTGGCGCGAGATTTCTTTTACAAAAATCGTGAAAAAATGTCTTGAAAATACGCGCCTGAAGGCAAAAGCAAAACCTTCGGAGGCTCTGTCTCCGAACCTCCGCCGGGGATCTTGCGCTCCCCGGACCCTTGCAACAGTTGCTGAACTGAATCGCACCCCACAACCAGGATGAAATTCCTAACGCTCATCCGCACCCTGGTGATCGGATCCACCCTGACATTGAGCGCCTGCGCCTCACTGGACGACCTGCGCGAGACGCCACATGCCGTGCCGGGAGGGGTGGTGCTCGAACGCTATCAGAAGGATCAGGAACTGCGTCGCCAGGGACCAACCCACTGGGCGGTTGATGGCACCCTGGAGATCGAAACCCCGGACCAGGGACGCCGCAACCGCATCGAGCTGCTGGGCAGTGGCTGGTCCCAGGTGCGCATGCGTGTGCGCGGTCCTTTTCAGGAGATCGCCGCAGAACTGCACGCCCGGGATGATCGGGTCCGCTGGGTCGATCCCGAACATCGCAAGGTCACCGAAGTGCCGGCCACCTCCGAGGGACTGTACCACCTGATTGGCGTGCCGATCGAGCCGGAACATCTGTTTGCTTGGATCATGGGAGAGGCCGAATCCCTCTTGCCTGCGTCAACCCTGCCGCTGGAACCCGCTGGAGCCCGAAGCGAAAGTCGTGACGGCGAACGGTTGTGGCTCGATCCGGAAAACGGTCGCATCCGCGAACGCAGAGGCAATGCCGGCCCCGGTTCCCACTATCGGGCGGTCTACACTTGGCCCGATCCTGCCGCACGTCGCGCCAGTGCCCATCTGATGCCGGAGTCCATACAGATCACCCTGGATAAACCGAAAGTCCGCATGGAGTTCGTGCTGCGCAATTGGCGTTACCCCGCCGAAGGCCCCACCAAAAACCAATTCGAACAGGCTCTGGACGTGGGCTTCTCCCTGTTGCGTCCCCTGGATTCGTCAATGCCATGAAAAGATCGCCGGTCATCGGTACGACCGCGCAGTATCTGGCTCCCGCCAAGGTGAATCTCGCCCTGCGGGTGGTCGGACGACGCGCGGATGGCTACCATCTGCTGGAATCGTGGATGGTCTTCTTTCCCCTGTATGACCAGTTGACTGTGACCGTGACCGATGGCCTTCTGTCGCTGCACTGCGATCCGCCGGTCACAGAGGCCGTGGAGAAGAATCTGGTCTGGCGCGCGGCGCGCCTGCTGGCAGAGAGCTATGCGGTTTCCTGTGGGGCACATCTTGAACTGTTGAAAAAAATCCCTCATGGCGCGGGATTGGGCGGGGGATCGTCGGATGCGGCCCTGACCCTGATGGTCTTGAACCGACTGTGGGATTTGCATTTGGATGTGGCAACCCTGATCGAACTGGGGGTGAGCCTGGGTGCGGATGTGCCCTTTTTTCTGGGAGGGCGCGCGGCCTGGGTCGGCGGGATTGGGGAGCGGTTGATACCGTTTCCGGAGTCGCCAGTCGGGGCGTTGGTGTTGGTGTTTCCCGGAGAGGGGGTGGCAACCGGTCCGGTGTTTCAGCGGTTGAACGGTCGGTTTCCGGCGCGTGGGAATGCGCTTGGCATGCCGAGGGCAGGGTGGATCGTCGGGCTGGAGAACGATTTGGAGTCGCCGGCCCTGGAGATTGCCCCGGTGATCGGACAGGCACGCACGGCCTTGCGGGATGCGGGGGCACGAGCGACCCTGATGTCCGGCAGCGGTTCGACAGTTTTCGGGGTGTTCGAAGATGGTGCGCAGTCGGCGGACGCAGAGAAGAACATAGCCGCGTCTCATCCGGATTGGCGGGTGTTTTCCGGCGAAATCCTCGATCGGCACCCGTTTTATGGATGATTTTTAGTGACGATTCAGGACCCCCAACAGTCAGTGGGGTCCAGGGGCCATTGGCCCAGGTGGGATCCACGGGCAAAGCCCTGGTGACTTTAGATCTTGTGATTTGGCCTTTCGCGCGCTTTTCACGATACGTTTTTTCTTGCGCCTTTTGCGAAAAAAAACGCAAGCGCGCGCCAGGGCGTGTTGACATAAGAAGGCAGCGAGTCTTCAGACAAGGGGCGACGACCCGAGCAGCGCAGCATACACGGTAGTATGTGGGTA
>JADFZD010000055.1 GCA_015232705.1 Magnetococcales bacterium
GGCGTTCGTACCGTTTACGGGCGGCCAGTGGGTTACGCAACCGGATGCGAATTGGGTGTCGGGTTGGTCAAGTGGAGACATCTCCAGTCGCCCGGTGGTGGTGGCCAGCGGCGCTGGTGCCGCAGAGCCGATTCCTGGCGTGATCATGGAGCAAAATGATGCTCATATCATCACCAATCTGCTCATGGATGCACCATTGCGCCTTTCGGTCGTGATCGAGCCGTCGATGGAAGTGTATGGACGGGTGGTGGATGATCAGAACCAGGGGGTGGCCAATGCCTGGGTGAACAGTGATTTTGGCGATGCGCCCACCGATTCGAATGGCTATTTCACACTGCATCTGCCTGCCGCGAATGCGGTCACTCAGGCCAAGAACCGCTTCACGATCGGCATTTGGCCGGGTGGATACGAAGATCCGGAGACCCATGCCTGGAAGAACGGTGATTTTCTGGGTGGCAAGGTGGTGTGTGCAGCGGACGCCAGTTGTCGGTTGACCGCGGACGAGGGTCAGGCCAGCGCATTTGGGAGCGATCTGGTGCAAGGGGTTCCCTGGCCGGGTACGGATCTGGGCAACGATCATGTGGGATTGGTGGTACGCATCAGTCGTGGGGTGACGGTGGTGGGTTCGGTGCTCCAGGATAACCAGGGCGTGGGCAATGTATGGGTGCAGGCGCGGTCGCTTGGGCAGGGGAACGGTTCCGGTTCCTCGACGAATGCGCTTGGCGAGTACGAGATTCGACTGCCCGCTCCGGCGGAGGGTGCGGAGGCGTGGTACGAGATTCAGGCCTGGAGCGCAGATCACCTGCCTCCGGATCCGCTTTTGGTTCAGGTAAAGGCACTTGGCGTGGTGGCCGTCTATGCGATCAATCCAGACAGGTCGGTGGATGCCCATGGCGTGTATCGGCCCAAGACGGGCGAAATGTTGATGGGGGATCCACAGGGTGGGGTCCCGGTTCGTTTCAATCTCACGACGGGCTACACGATCTCAGGTCGTGTGACGGATGGCGAGAACAACGGCTTGGCCTGGACCTGGGTGGATGTTCACAGCAAGGATGGCAACAAGTGGTATGGCGCCAACACGGACGAGAAGGGATATTACCATGTATCGGTCGCTCCGGCGTCCAACTATCTGGCGGTGGTGTGGGGTTGGAGTGGTTCGTATCGGACCACCTACTACAAGGGAGCGGGCAAGGAGGATGCGGCGACGCTGATTGATGTCACGAGCGGCAGTCGTGAGAATGTGGACATACAGATGAACTCTGGAGGCAAGATCAGCGGTACGATCAAGGGACTGCCGAGTGGCGTGAAGCTGTGGTTGAACCTCTGGTCGGAGAGCGAGGGAACGTGGGGTGGCAAGGAGGTGATCGGCACGGGTTTGGATGTGTCGTATGAGGTGACGGGTTTGGCGCCTGCCAAGGATTATCGACTGGATTGGCGTACGGATGGCGAAGAGGTGCCATCCGGGTATTATGGCGGTGTGGCGGGTGGGGAGTTGTCTGGTCCGAGGAGTTGGGAGAAGGCGACCCTGCTGAGTACGATGAACGGCAATGTGTCGGGAGTGGGGATTGATCTGGCGAAGGTATTGACGAAGACGCTGCATGTGAAGGTGGATGGGATACCGACAGGGACGACGGCAGTGGATGTGAATCTGTGGTCGGAGAAGCTTTCGAGTGGGCGTTGGAAGCAGACGAAGGTTCAGACCGGTGCGACGGAGCTGACCATCGATGTGAAGGGATTGGAATCGAGTGACGACTATCGGTTGTTCATTGGTGGACCGGATGCGCTCTTCAAGGTAGGGAACTTCAAGGGTGAAGTGAAAGAGACCGGATATCCGACGACAGGCGGGAGCGTGGCGGGATGGGATCGAGCCACGTTGATCGACATGTCGAAGGAGCAATATGTATATGTGTCGCTGGGAACCGGACGCAAGCTGACGGTGGTGGTGAGCGGCCTGCCGAACGGCGAGAAGGCGTGGGTGGATGCGTTTTCGGAGTCGACCTGGTCCTGGGGGGGGGGTGAGTTGACCTCGACGAGTGATACGGTGGCGGGTCAGGTGGAGATCAAGGGATTGGAGGAGGCTGCGGATTACCGGATCTCGATCTGGGGAGCGAAGATACGCGGCGGATCGTATGCGGGAGAGAAAGCGGAGCCGGATACGTGGGAGAAGGCGAAGCTCGTGAGCGTGTCGAGTCAGGATGCGACGATCGAGATGAAGGTGTCGAGTGGCCGTACGATTTCGGGACAGGTGACGGGTCTGCAAAAGAATCAATGGGGCTGGCTGGATGCGTGGTCACCGAGCAGCTATTCGTGGAGCGGGAATTCGCTACAGGCCGGGGGCACGGGGACGGACAGCTATGCGATTGGCGGACTGGGACAGGGGTCGGACTTCCGGGTGAGTTTCATGTCGGAGGGATATGTGCCCAAGCAAGTCGAGGCGGTTGACACGACGAACGGGAATGTGAGCGGAGTGAACTTTGCGGCCTCGACGGGCGGATCGATCAGTGGAGCGATCACGGGGCTGAAAGCCTATGAGTGGGCGCGCGTGGATGCCTGGTCGCCAGCGACGGGAGCGTTTGTGGTGGGAGGTGCGACGGCGGATGCGAATGGCAAGGCGAGCTATACGCTGAGTGGCTTGCCGGATGCGAGCGATTATGTGATCGGGTTGTGGCGCGGGATGCAGGGGGTATTCTACACGACGAGCGGAGTCACGGTGTCATGGGATGCGCACGGGGCAGTGACGGTGAGTTCGGGAGGGGCTGTAACCGGTATTGACTTTGACCTGAGCAACGCGAGCAATCTTTTTTTCACGCTGTCCGGGACGGTGAGTAACGTAGGGAGCACGCAGGCTGTGGAGATCAACGCCTGGTCGACGACGGGAGGAGGCCGGACGAGTATTACCGGGAATGGGACGTATACCCTGGAGGGACTGCCTGCAGGGAGCTATACGGTAGAGGTATCAGCCCCCGGCTATGTGGTGAAGCGGACCAAGAGCGTGACGGTAAGTGGAGGAGCCGTGGATGCGGGCTCGTTGCAATGGACCCAAGGGTGGAACGATGTGGGAGGGGTGTCGTTGAAGGGGAACACGACGGGTTTGAATGTGGTGATGGAGAGCGGTCGGACGATCAGCGGGACGGTGACGGTGGGCAGCGCGACTGTGGTATCCGGAGCCTGGGTGAACGCCTGGTCGGAGGCGTTGGCGACCGGTGGTGGTGCGGTGACCGATGGTGCTGGGAAGTATACGATCAAGGGGTTGCCGGCAGGGACGTACCGAGTGGATGTGTGGACCACGGAGGGCTCGGTGAGTGACACGGTGACCCTCGGAAGCAGTCAGGATCAGGTGAAGGATCTGACGGTGGTGAAGGCGGTAGGCATCATACGCGGCAAGGTGACGACGAGTGATGGTGCAACAGCGTCGGTGAAGGCGCTGGTGCTGGCCTATGACAGCACCGGTGTGGAGCGCGACCGAGCGGTGAGCGATGCCAACGGCGACTACAAGCTGGAGGGTCTGGAGCCGAGTCAGAACTACACGCTCAAGGTGTTTGGCGCCACGAATGGCAACTGGAGCACGAGCGGTAGCGGCTATGCGGCCACGTGCACGGTCCAGGCGGCCTCGGGGGTTGGTTCGACGCTCGATGTGGTCATGGGATCGGCATGCACCCCGTGATGGTAGAGGAGAGTGAGGCGTGATCCGGTGGCGTTTCTGGGTGCGCTTGAGTGCCGGTGGGTTGATCCTTGCGTTAATGGTGCCGTTGGTTTACGGGGTCGTGGTGGCGTATCGGACGCCACGACCCTTGGAGCCTTCTCCCGAGGCCAAACAGGCGGAGTCTCGACCAGCATATGAGGTGGCAGGACCGAACTTGACGGAGATGCGTGGGGATCGGGTGATTCGTTCTTTTTCGGCCCGAGAGTTCACTACCCGGCGGCGTTCGTTCATGGCGTTCCAGGTCAAGGGGATCGAGGATGCGCTGTTTGTGGATGCCCGCTTAAAAATATACCGGTATACAAAAGATCTGGAAAAACTCCCAGAATCACTTGGGGATGAGGTGGCTGCGCTGCTCAAGGGCGTGGTTGGCAAACCCGGTTCCGGGGATGCGGGGATGGTGGCTGGATTGCCACGGGTGTTGCAATTGATTCTCGAACCGATCACGCTGGAGATCTTGTTGGACAAAAGCCTGGTGCTGCGACTGCATGCCGCATCAGGACGAATCGGCAAGGATCATCAGAAGATTGAATTTCACCAGGCGGAATTGGAGAACCCCAGAGAAGGGCAGAAGATCATCAGTTCGCGCATCGATTGGAGCGAGACCTCCCGGTCGTTCGAGATTCCGGGAGAGTATCAGGCTGCGACTTCCCGAGGTCATGCCGTTGCAAGGGGGTTGCGGGTTGGTCTGGATTTCTCGTTTTCCGCCATGTGATTTTCATGTAGGGGTGTTCTCCTCGCAACGTTTCATCCGTTCCCACGCCTTCATGTAACAAAATTGAATCCCGTAAAATCGATGGGGATATTTTAATGTTTTGACATTTGAGCTGAAATCAATCATTAATGAATAGTCGAGATATGTATGCCATCCTGTCATGCGGGTCATCTTGATAATCTTTCCAAACAGCGCTTTGGAAGGGGGGGTGATGAATCGTAACCATTTGATTCCTTTGGTTTTCATTTTATTGTGTGCGCCTGCTTCCCTGGATGCGGCTTCAGCCCCCACCAGGGAGTCCGTGGGTGTGGAAACGAGCCGTGCCACGAGTGCGGATGTCGTCTATCGCAATGGCAAATTGAGCGTGACCATGCGTGCCGTGCCCATCCGTGAGGCATTGCAACAGGTTGCTGACAAGGCTGGCATCCAGTTTCTGATCGACCCCGAGGTTTCCGGCAAGGTTTCCGTGCAGTTTGAGAATCTGTCACTGGAAAAGGGGTTGCGGCGGCTGTTGAGCGGTCAGAGCCACGCCATGGTGCAGTCCACCTCCAAGGATAACAAGGAGAGTGGCGGCCAGAAGGGAGACAAGGAAACCAAGAATGTCAAGCGAATCACGCATGTCAAGGTATTCAAGAAGGGCAGCCTGAGCCTGACCCGGTACGATACGATCAAACCCTCTGAACCAACCAATCCTGTGGTCGAGCAAAAGGGTGGAACCGACCAGACCTCCGAAAAGATGGGCGACAAGGCTGGTGCGACAACCAAGGGAACGAGTCAGGCTTCATCTGGCGGCGATGCGGCCAAAGGCCGCCTTCGTGAGGTGGAAGCTTCAACGCCTCCGACTCCGGCCCGTGTGGATGTGCACGGGGTGCGCGGTCCGGCGCAATTGATGGCCGCGATTCAAGAAACCGAGTCGGCGATCTCCCTGATCCAGCGCAAGGCGCAAGGGGAACGTCAGGCGATCGAGTACGAATCCGCGCGTACCCGCGAGACCCTGGCGGCAGGGCAAGGGAATGCCAAGGAGTTGGTGGACAAGTTGACCACCCTGGATCAGCAAAAGGCGCGCAGTGAACAGAACACCCAGGCGATGCTGGCTCCTGAGCAGCAAAAACTCCAGCAATTGCGGCAGGATCTGGAGTCCCTCAAGACGCCGGCTGAGCAGCAGATCGACAATCGTGCCATGGCCAATCGGCAGGCGGCGGTGATGCGTGATCAGACCAGTCAGGTGGAGGAGGCGCGTCGCGCCGAGGCTGCCCGCCAGGCGGCGATCATCGCCGAACAGCGGGCGATTGCCACACGCAATGCCGAGGCCAGGCGTCAGGCGGAGATCAAGCGGCAACAGGAGTTGGCGGCGCAAAGTGCCAGACCCTGAGAGATCGGTCGGTATCCCAACCATTGTGTCGTGATGCAGGAGGTTGTATATTAAACCGCAACCATTACGGGATATGTGGTTTTACTGGCAGAACCCAGGGGCCAATTGCCCCTGGAGCGATCCAAGGGTAATGTCCTTGGGGTTTTGCTTTTTTTGTCTTTAAATCTCGCTCCTTCAAAAAGCATTTTTCGCGCATTTGGCGAAATTAAGCGTTGCGCGAGATCTTAGCGAGCATCGTTGTTTTTTGCCTTTCAACGATACTCGCAGCTTGCATACGATTTTTAGATAACTACGCATCTCAAAATGGGCGCAGTATAATTCAAATATTGTTTTGTGTCGTCATAGACCAATTCAATCAGGAGATGGAACATGGTTGGAACGTGGATCAAAAGGAAGATCGTATTGGCAGCTCTGGCGCTGTTCGGTTTTTCGGCTTCGATTGATGCGGTGCAGGCGGCCACTTTGACGGGTACCTTGTATCAGAACATGATCGCGGTAGCCGTCAATTCCACCAACCATGTTCGCGAAGTTGCTCAAACACAGCCTACCGCGCAGACCTCGCCCATACCCTGGCAATTTACGTTTGCCAATGTGCCTGTTGGCGAAGATCTCTCCATTTATATTTTTATGGAGGGTAAACTCTTCCCGATGGTATATGCCGATGGCACGACAACGAGGGATGCCTTCAAATTATCATCCCATGCGTCCTTCGATTTTGGAACGCTTTCAATTGATTATCTCAATCATGTGGTTCGTCCTTCCAAACTGCCAAACACCGGCATTGCTCAATTCTCCACCTCTGCGGCGCGCAGTTCTGTTACCTTAACCACCATACAAGATACCCAGCTTGAACTCTATCCAAACATGACCTTGGCAAATCTGATCAAGTATGGCGATAACATGATGTCGCAAGGTTGGTTTGTGGTAGCGGACAAATATTATGCCCAGGCACTGACACTTGCGGGAGCGAGCACGACGCCGACAAAGTCGCAGGTTCAAGTCAGGCATGCGGTTTCCCAGGTTTTTGCTGTTCTGAATACCGCCCGTTCGGTGGCCAACACCGTAACCACGAATTACGCCAATGGTACAGCGACGCTGGGTGATTTACTGGCCGGATTCGGGTGTGACAAGCGTCACTTGGGGCTTTCGGGGATGGTCTGTGCCGCCGCTTTGCCATCTGCTTCGCCGACCGGCAGCGATATCAAGGGCTGGCTTACGGCCTATGCAATTCCTAAAGTGACGGCAGCCATTGGAGAGATCAGTCAGGTTCCCAACACCATGACGGGGTTCACTTATCGTGATCAGAGCGATCCGTGGGATGCCGGAACCCTGATCGACTATGCAGATGTGTTGGTAATCAAAGGCATTCTTGAAGCGGGACTGTCTCAACTGTACTGGATCACTGCCTACGATTGGGGTGTGGATGTCTCTGCTTCTCAACACAAAACCATCGAAGAGGTCAAGAGCGCCAATCCGAATCTCGCCACCCTTGCCTCCGATTCCGCCTCGCTTCTGGCAGTCTCCAAAACCAATGCACTCAGCGCTGTCGATGATCTTCTGACCGGCATGAGCGCCATCCAGTCTCGCACGGGTACCCAGACCAACAACCTGTTCACCCTGAAAGCAGCCAAGATCACCAGCGCCACGTCGCGTCTGAACGAGATCAAATCCTCCCTGTCCGCCTCAACCGGAATCAAGGATGAGTTGGGCAATGTGGGCATGTATCTGAACCTGAGCAAGATTTTTGATGGCATCAACCTGCGTGCCTTGCTGCCGCCTGTTCTTGGAGACGAGATCGCCGGTCTGTTCCCGGACGCGACCATGGGGGGGGTTCTTCCCGACAATAAGTACAACTTCGCCGGGGCAAGCTTGAATCAGGATAGCAACGGAGATGGCATCCCGGATGTTCTGCAATCTTCGTTGCGCATGTATGTCCCCACCACCACCGCGACCATCACCGTGGATGGTGACAGCGCGGATTGGGCTGGTATCGAGCCGGTGCTCACCAGCCCAGCCAATGATGTACGGAATTATGTGAATTCGGAGTTACTGGCAGATACCACCCCATACGGTGCGGCGGATTTTCGTCGCCTATTTCTCGCCCAGGACAGCAATAAGGTCTATCTACGCATCGAGCGTGGTTCCGATGTCATGCCCGCCGGGTTCACTGCGACCTATACGGTATTGTTTACAGCGATCAATTCGCCCGTGTATAATGTCACCTATATTTATCTGAGTGGCAATAGCGTCAACTGTTACCAGAATTCCCAGACCCTTACACCGGCCAATTTTGCCATTTCAGGTCAGACGGTCGAAATCTCCTGCCCTTTGACCGTATTCAAGAATTTGACCGGCGATTATCGTGTTGATGTCTATTCCAGTGTGTGGAAAAGCAATCCATACACGGAAATGAATGATATGGTCCGTCTTGCCTCGTTGACCTTTGCCGCCAAGCCGAACCTTGCCACTGGAGGAGGGGGCGGTGGGGGAACCACCCCAACCCCGTTGTCGCTTTCCACGACCACCCTGAGCGTGAATGTCGGTCAGAGCGCCTCTGTGACCGTCAGTGGGGGCACGACGCCCTATTCATTCATGATCGATCCGCCCTCTGCCGGCGTGATTTCGCTTTCCAACACCACGACCAGCGGCACCACGGTCACCTGTCTCAAGGCTGGAACTTCCACGCTCCAGATTCCGGACAGTGGAACCGGTTCTCAAGCGCAAATGGGCTCGGTTGCTGTCACCTGCAACGCGCTGAGCACGCCGTTGACCG